>DAOVPZ010000042.1 GCA_030628975.1 Candidatus Cloacimonadota bacterium | reverse complement strand
GAACTATCCCAATCCATTTAGTCCCGATAAAATCGGGACAACCATAATTTCCTTTTTCAACACAAAGAGCACAAAGAACGCAAAGATAAAAATTTATAATATTAAAGGACAGCTTGTAAAGACACTAATACCAATCCCGATAAATCGGGATGACAAATGTCTAATGACTAAAATTGTATGGGATGGGAAAGATGAAAATGGCAAACCAGTCAGTTCAGGTATTTATTTTTATCAATTATCCACCAGAGGTGGATCCGCCTCAGGCGGAAAAGTAGGTGATAAAATTATTGATATTAAGAAGTGTTTGCTTTTGAAATAAAACCAAATAATAAATTTAAGTAGGACTCATATAAACCAGGCAGATAAAGTTACACCCTAAAACAAAGTTGGTGCTTACTACTATCTTAAACTAACAAAAGCCTTTTAGTATTGAACACAAATATTTTGACAATAAATTATTACTCTTTGATTTCATTTCCATAATGGAACGAATAATCTTACATATTGATATGGATGCATTCTTTGCAGCGATTGAGCAAAGAGATAATCCAGAACTTCAAGGTAAACCAGTTGTAGTAGGAGGAAGCGACGGAGATAAGGGAGTTGTCAGCACTGCTTCTTATGAAGCAAGAAAATTTGGCATTCATTCTGCAATGCCAATTTATCAAGCAAAAAAACTTTGTCCTGATGCAAAATTCATAAAAGGTAATTATCACAAATATGCTGAGGAGTCAGTTAAGATAATCAATATTTGTCAAACAATTACACCAATTGTTGAGCCTGTAAGTGTCGACGAAGTTTTTCTTGATATCAGTGGAAGTATCCCTTTTTTTGAGTCTAAGATACAAATTGCAGAGACCTTACAAAATCGAATTTCACAGGAATTACACCTGACATGTGCTGTTGGGATTGCACCGAATAAATTATTAGCAAAGATTGCAACTGAAATGAATAAACCTTCTGGAATAACAATTATTGAAAAGAATATGGTTACGAAATTCTTAGATAATTTGCATATTGAAAAAATGTTTGGGATTGGTGAAAAAACTGCAATTATTTTAAAAAATCTTGGGATTTACACTTCAGGAGATTTGGGTAGGTTTCCAGAATCAATTCTTGTTAAACGATTTGGTAAATTTGGGAAAAAACTTTCTTATATGGGAAAGGGAATTGATAACTCATCTATTGTTCCGATTTCATCAAATAATAGAAAAAGACCAAAATCAATAAGTAATGAAATAACTTTGTTAGAAAATACATCAGATAAAGAAAAGATTAAAAAAATTCTTTTACAACTTACTCACAAAACTTCATATAGGTTAAGAAAGAAAAATTCCTCAGCTCATACCATTACTCTCAAAATCAAATATGATAACTTATCAGTAAATACTTTTAATCATACAGTTGAAAAGGCAATAAGCTATGATAATGATATCTATAAAATTGTTATTGACCTCTTTGATAAAATCAATATTGGATTTCGTAAAATAAGATTATTAGGTGTTAGATTATCAAATTTAGAATACAAAGATGATCCTATACAGTTAGAAATATTTTCAATTTACAGGAAAAAGTTTGCCAGAGTTTCAAAAGCTGTTGATAAGTTGAAAGAAAAATTTGGCGAGGAAATTATAAATATTGGAGAGTAAATAAGGTAATGACCCAGTGACTTAATGACAGCAAAGCGTAATGACGATTTATGACAGCAATCCCCGCGGATGCGGGGAAGTGAGCGTTTTAACACGAGCAAAGCGAGTGAGTGACTAATTTTTTTATGTTTATTGATTACGCACGAATAAAGGTTAAAGGAGGAAAAGGGGGCAATGGTTGCTGTAGTTTTCGTCGCGAAAAATTTGTACCTTTTGGTGGACCTAATGGCGGAGATGGTGGGAAAGGAGGAGATGTTATTGTAATAGGAGATAAGAATCTTAATACTCTATTGAATTATAAATATAAAAAACATTTCTCTGGATGTAAAGCTAATCATGGGCAAGGTTCTAATAAAACAGGTCATTCAGGAAGAGATACCATATTAAAAGTGCCATTAGGTACTGAAATCTTTGAACTGAATCAAGATGGCACGCGAATTGTAAAATTAACTGATATATCCAACCATGATGAAAAGATAGTTTTAGCCAAAGGAGGGAAAGGTGGAAGGGGTAATTCTGCCTTTGCAACTCCAACAAATCAGACACCCAGAAAAGTTGAAGAGGGACTTTCCGGAGAGGAAAAATATTTAGAATTAGTATTAAAACTTATTGCAGATGTAGGATTGGTTGGATTTCCAAATGCTGGAAAATCTACATTAATAAGTCATATTTCATCTGCACACCCTAAAATTGCTGATTATGAATTTACCACACTTGAACCCTGTCTTGGAGTCGTTCAAATAGATATAAAAAATATATTTATAATCGCAGATATTCCTGGTATAATTGAAGGTGCTCATCTTGGGAAGGGGTTAGGTATTCAGTTTTTAAAACATATTGAACGAACAAAAGTTTTACTATTTCTCATAGATATTACTTCAAAGAATATAATCAAAAAATTTGAAATTTTAAAAAATGAGCTTCATCTTTACAGTCAAGACCTTGATAGAAGAAAATTTTTAATTGTTCTAAATAAAATCGACCTTTTGTCCGATAATGTTAAACAGACGAAAATTGAGAAAATTAAAAAGAATTTTCCTAAAGACATAAGAAAGAATGTTATTTCAATCTCAGCTGTAACAGGTGAAAATCTTTCAGAACTAAAAAATAGAGTACAACAAATTCTTCAGCAAAGAGATTAAATGGATAAAAAAGAGTATCGTGATTGGTTAAAATTGGTTTCAGTTAAGAGTTTAGGACCTAGTAAAATTCAGAAACTTTTGAAAATCTTTAAATCTTCAAAAAATATTTTTAAATATGATAATAAACAATTATCAGATTTAACATTCCTTTCTGAAAATACAATAAATGAGATAAAAAAAAATGAAAACAATGAATTTATTGAAAATCAGCTAAAACTTCTAGAAAAATATAATGTTAGACTGATTTCAATTACTGAAGATGAATATCCAGATTTGCTAAAATTTATCTATAATCCTCCAATCTTACTATATATAAAAGGTAATATTTTACCTAGAGATCACAGAGCATTTGCAATTGTGGGAACCCGCAAACCAACAAATTATGGAAAAATGATGGTACAAAAAATTGGAGCAGAAGTAGCAAAAGCTGGATTTACTATAGTAAGTGGATTGGCTTATGGCATTGATAGTTGTTCTCATAAAGCAGCTCTTGATGCTGGTGGAAGAACTATTGCTGTTTGTGGCACTGGATTAGATATTATTTACCCAGCTACACACCGTAATCTTGCGGAACATATTATTCGATCTGGTGCTTTGATTTCAGAATTTCCTTTAGGAACTAAAATTGAAGCGTGGAATTTCCCAACAAGAAATAGAATTATTAGTGGAATGTGTAAAGGTACTTTTGTGGTTGAAGGCAAAAGAACAAGTGGGGCTTTGTTAACTGCAAAAATGGCTTTAGAACAAAATCGTGATATTTTTGCTTTACCTGGAAATATTAATTCTTCTCAAAGTGAAGGACCTAATTATTTGATCAAATTAGGTGCAAAAATTGTTACAGATGCTCAAGATATTTTAGAGGAATATCATATTAAGATGCAAGTAGAATCAGTAAGAATTACTCCAAAGATGACCAAAGAGGAGGGATTGATCTATAATTTATTACAGAAAAATGATAATAATCTTAGCTTAGATGAGATGGTTGCACTTTCAGATTATTCTCCAGCCCAGCTATCAGCAATGCTTCTTAATATGGAACTTAGAGGAATTATTAAAAGAGAAGCACAAAATCGTTATTGGATTTTATGAATTATCAATAATTTTTTTTCTCGAAAAAAGAAGAAGGTGACTAGTCACCTTCTTTGTTGTAATAAATACTTTTGTGTTAGAAATTATTTTATAATTCCTAAAAGGTCAGATTTCTGAACAATGAGATATTTAATACCCTCAAGTTCAATTTCAGTTCCACCATATTTGGCATAAATAACCTTGTCACCTTGTTTGACAATTTTTTTCAAGTCTTCATCATTTCCAACTGCAATGACTTTCCCGATTTGGGGTTTCTCTTTTGCTGTATCTGGAATAATAATATTTCCGACCTTTTTCTCTTCACTTTCTATTGATTGAAGAAGAACACGATCATCAATAGGTTTAATTTTCATTACATCCTCCTGTATTTTTTTTATCAAACATGCTATAAATTGATACTTTAATTTTTATAAAAATTTAATTCTTGATTAACTTATCGTCAAGAAATATCTATTTTTTTTCAAGGTTTTCTTCTTCGGTTTTCGTGGAAAGGTATTTGATAAACTCTTCAGCATCTTCTTTTATGGAGCTCTTGGGGAAATCATTGATTATTTTCTGTAAAGTATTCGTTGCTTTCAGGAAATTATTTAATCTATATAAGCATAATGCTTGATTGAAAAGAATCATATTCTTGTTTAGATAATCTGGATATTCATTCTCAATCTTTATTAACCTTTCCAATGTATTAGTATATTGATAGCGCTTATAATATAACATTGCAATTTCAGCTTGAATTTCCGGAATTTCTAATATTAGTGAATCTTCAGGAATGCTTTTCTGAATCATTTTAAAAATAGAGTAATATATTTCTTCAGCTTTATCGTAATCTCCTCGTCTTTTATAGATTTCTGCAAGTTCTTTATGAATATCAATGCTGTCAGGATATAATTCAGTTTCGTTAATTAAATTTTTAAAATAATATCTATTATTCAGAATAAAGTTTGCCTTTTTTATGAATTCTTCAGAAGGAAGATAACCTATTATTCTATCAATTTCGCTGGAGTCAGGATTAATAAAAATAGTGGTTGGAAAGCCTCTAACCCTATAATAATTAATTATACTTTTGTTTTCTTGAAGACTCGAGTTTATTGCAGTTGGAATAATATTTTCATTTAAAAAATTTATTGCATTAGAGTCTCGAAAAGTAGTTTCATATAATTTTGTACACCAACTGCATCCCTCTGAAGAGAAGTTAAGCATAATAATTTTATCATCGGTTTTGGCTTTGTCTATTGCATCAGGAAATGTCTTTGTCCATTGTAATGAATCCTGTGCAGACAATACAGTTATCAGAAATAATAATAAGATTAAAATTATTAAAGATTGAATTTTCATTATCGTTTCACTCTATTTTCAATTTATGGCAAAAACTTTTCCGGGTCCATTGCCCTTCCATCCAATCTAACTTCGAAGTGAAGATGGAAACCGGTAGTATTTCCTGTTTGTCCAATTGACCCAATTTTTTCACCTTTTGTTACATTATCACCTTTTACCACAAAATTTTCATTATTATGAGCATAAACTGTCATTAAATCATAATCATGCTTTAATATTATAACATTACCATATCCTCTTTGCCATCCTGTATAAGCAACCTCACCATCTAATACTGCATTTATTGGTGTTCCCAATGGACAAGCAATATCTATTCCTTTATGTGGCTTACCGTCACGCATTCCAAAAGGTGATGTGATATTTCCTTTGCAGGGCCATATCAAATTATATTTTGAAATATCTTTTTGAGTAATTTCAGTTTTTGTTTTAATATATTTTTCTGAATAAGCTTTTGTTGATTCTAATGAAAGCTTTTGACCTATAAAAATCTTATTAGAAGTCAAATTATTGTATTGCTTCAATTCGTAAATCGAGAGATTATATTGAGATGCAATTCTATAAAGATTCTCACCTTTTTTAACTATATGATATTTAGGCTTTACTAAGGGCTTTGGTTTCTTATCTATGATTTCAGGTTTGATAATAGTTTTGCTAATAACTGTTTTGATTGGCATGGATTTCAGCCAGATTTTTTCTCCAGCTTTTATTGTATATGATGTTAGTTGATTGAATTCCATTAATTCTACTAAGGAAAGGTTATACATTTTGGAAATTCTGTACAATGTTTCACCTTTTTGAACAAGATGATAACTACATTCAGGGATTTCTCTTTGAGTTACATAATATTGTTGTGAAGTTTTTTTCTCAACAATATAAATTTTCTGTCCAACTAAGATTTTATCTGAAGTCAGATTATTGATTCTTTTTAATGATTCCACTGAAAGACCATACTTCTTGCCAATGTAGTATAATGTATCTCCTTTTTTGACAATATGGTATTTATCTGATTTAGTGATATATTTAGGACTGGGTGTAAATCCTAATAATCCAAAGAGAAAGAAAATAATAATGAATTTAGTAAGTAATTTCGAAAAAATCATAGTTTATTGAATCTGGTAATTCTTGGATTTCAACTTTATCAACTTGTGATGCTGGTGGTCCAATTTTTATCTCTTTTAAGAACTTCTCAACATTTTCAACTGAACCTATTGCAACTGCTTCAACATTACCATTATATAAGTTTTTAACATACCCTTTAATATTTAGTTTTAAGGCAGTTTTATGAGTAAAGTAACGAAAGAAAACACCTTGTACCCTGCCAGATACTGTGATTTTTATCCTTTTCATTTTTCCCATAAGTTTCTAGTTTCTTCAAAGTTATTCCGCTCGTCCACATTTGCTGAAAGTTCTCCGCCAGCTGGCGGATCGTTTTAGCACTCCATATTAGAAAACAACAATTTTTGGTCTCACAACTCCTGCACGGATCTGTGTATGTCCATTCATATATGTGAATTTGCCATTTGCTTTCTTAAAGAATTCTTTATATGTTTCATTCATTGAGAAGTCTCCGAATCCTTCTGTTAAAATAATCGGGAACGGGATTTTCTCTCTACCCGTAAGAGCAACACCAATCTCTTCACCAATAAATTTTACTAAATCTTTGTTATTGATAGAAGGTGCAATTATTCCAGAAATTTCTAATTCTGCTCCTATCTCTAAAGTGTCAAAATTGATCTTTTCTAAACAGACAATGATTTTATTTTTATATTTTTCTTTTGACGAATCATTCGGTTGAATAGGGGTTGAAAGACAGGTTAATTCACCTGTTGCTTCTATACCAAAGCCTATAGTACCATACAAATTGCTTCCCTCATATTCTATTACCGCTGATAAATTCTTTTCAACTTCGATAACTTTACCAGATATACCAGCAAATTTTTGATATGGTTCTTTTTTATATTGAATTGTAACTGAGCCCTCTTCTAAGTCAATATTTGTAATCATTCCAGTTGAAGGAGCAGGAATAAAGACTGCTTTTCCTCCTTCGTCTAATTTAGATGCAAGTGTTTCATAAGCGTACACAAAATCATTTTCTTTT
Organism: Candidatus Cloacimonadota bacterium; assembly: GCA_030628975.1. GTDB lineage: Bacteria > Cloacimonadota > Cloacimonadia > JGIOTU-2 > JGIOTU-2 > JAGMCF01. Next base: position 1,021 of record DAOVPZ010000042.1, on the reverse strand, counting down.
TTCTTTAGATAACCTTTAAGGTGTTTTGGAGAGATCCCGAGTTTTTTAGCTACATTTATGGTTACAGGTTTAGTTGAGTAATCTTGAATCTCTCGCAGAATTATTGTTCCTGCATCAAAATTAATTTCTTCTACAACTCCTCGTACTGGTGAATGATAGACTGCTATTTTTCCAGCAAATGCCTTTGCAAATCCCTTTGCGTGGGTATCAATCAGTTTTTGTCTGAAAGCAACTTTGTCACCTTTTTTTACAAGCATACTTTTCTTCATCAAATCACTATTCAAATCTAAATAATCTATAGTAAAAACAGACAAAACATAAATTTTAGGTGGATCGTAACGATTTTCACCAATTAATGTATCATGCTGAACTTCATCTCCGATTTTAACCATAATTTCACCTTTATAAGGCAATGACCTTTTTAAAGTGTGGATTCCAGAATCAATCTCTTTTTTTTCTAAGAAGTCAACGAAACATTCATTTAATTTTATTGGAGGATTATCGAATTTGTATAAATTGAGGTTTTCATTTACTTTTTTAAAAGTTGAAAACTCCCTACTTCTTGTATCTATCATTATTGGCAATTCTGAATAAAGATTAATTATTCTTTCATGATTTTGGAGATAAAATCCTTTTTCTAATTCGATCTCTATCTGATTCTTTTCGAAGTTATCATTGGGAATAAATTTTATTTCATTACTATTGATAGAATATTTAGACTCATTTTCTTTATTTTTGATTGTAAGTGAAAGCACTTTTTGCTCTTCTTTCATTTTTTTAAAGATAGGTTTTATAACTAAAGCGATTCTTTGATAGCATTCTTTTTGAAGTAGAGTGAGAGCAAGTTCTGGGTCAATATCGCTAAGTTTTCCCAAATGTGGAGAAATAAAATGATTATCTCTCCAAATTTCTGTTATACCTTGTGGTTTCAAACCATCAACAATAGAGATAAGACTCTGTTGTAAATTTGGAGAATTGGAAATTATACCACCAGCACCTATCAAAATATTGATATCTTTCT
>DAOVPZ010000086.1 GCA_030628975.1 Candidatus Cloacimonadota bacterium | reverse complement strand
GTAGTTCCGATTATGATCTTAGATTTTCAATTAATCTATATTTTTTTTGGTGCTGATACCATAAATATTGATTTTGATAATCCTGATATATTGTTGAATAGCTGGGATTATGCTCCTGATACCTGGGGTCTATATTGGTATGGGAAAAATAATGGAACAGACTTTAATGGTGATGGCTATGATGATTTAATAGTAAGTGGAGAAGGACCTGAAATGTCCTATGAAGGTCAGGTAGATATATTTTTCGGTGGAGTAGAAATGGATACGATCGTTGATTTTCATATTCAAGGTGAATACTTAAATCAATTTGGAAAATACAACGCAGTTGGTGACATAAATGGTGATGGCTATGATGATTTGATAGCAAGTAGAAATATTGAAGGTGATATTGGTCCACATAAATACGAAATTTATCTTGGTGGTCCTGATATGGACACAGTAATGGATTATGAAATTGATAAATTGTATAATATCTCTTTAGGTCGTCCGAGCGTTAATGGCGATATTAATGGAGATAGCTTTGATGATCTCATAATTCCTTTTTATATAGATGATAATTTAGAATATATAGATGTATATTTTGGCTGTATAGATGATAGTTTAACATGTGATACCCAAATTCAGTGTAATGCTTACATTTCAAATCTATTCTATTGTGATATAAATAACGATGGATTTTCTGATATAGCTGTTGCAGTGAGAATTGAGAATAAGATGTATATATATTATGGTGGTGAAGACTTTGATACAGAACCTGATATTATTCTTCATGGCAATAATCCCAATGGATGGCTTGGAGAATGCGGATGTAATCTTGGAGATTTTAATGGAAACGGGAAAAATGATATAATTATAAATAATGGTTATCCATTTAACACTGCAACAGTATATACTCTATGTGGTGGCTCAGGTATTGATCATGATAATTATATAGTGAATGACAATTCAATAATAAGCAATTACCCGAATCCATTTATAAACAAAACCAGTATTTCCTTTTTTCTGAAAGGTTCAAGTCATATTGAATTAGACATTTTCAATATCAAAGGTCAAAGGATAAAAACTTTAGTTAGTGAACTAATGAAAGTAGGTAACCATGTGATAGAGTGGGATGGGAGAAATGATTATGGACACTGTCTTGGGTCTGGTATTTATTTTATCAAACTCATGACAGAAAAAGGTGTAAATGTCGCAAAGATGGTTAAAATAGGTCGTTAATCTCTCCGCACCTTGCGGATAAAAAACAAAAAATAATATAGAGGAGAACAAAAAATTAAATCAATAAAAATGACTGCCTTAATAGGCATTAATGTAGGAATATTCCTTGCTATAATGTTTATAGCCGGGAATTTATTTGCTGTGTCTCATTCTGAGAGTTTTTATATCAATGATCTGGAATTCTCTGTAGAAGAAAGAGGTTATGATAAAGTAAAATTGGCTGACTTGCTGGTTACAACTGAAAGAGGTGAACCCGAATTACCTGTAAAATTGGTAAATCTGATTATTCCCTGCGGCACAGAAGTTGATGATATTGATATTACAATCAATCAAAAAACTCTGGAAGGTAATTATTTTATAAATCCTTCACCGGGCCCTGTACCAATAATTGAAATACCTGAACCTGCAAAACCTGTGGCAAACGGTATCTATTTCTATAAACTTTCAATTGATAAAACAGAAATTATTAAAAAAATGATAATATTAAGATAAGTAAGAATATGTTTTATTGCGGGGTTTATTTATAAGCCCCGCAATTCGGATTAGAAAATAGTATGCAAGATATATTTTACATCTCAACCATTAAGGCTATAAAAACATTATCCTCAGATAAAAGATTGAAAATTCTTCAACATCTTGTAGATAATGAATATACTGCACAGGATTTAGGATTAATCCTCAAAATCAAACCCAATGTTCTATGGTATGATATGAAGCAATTAGAAGATGCTAATTTGATTGAGTTGATTCATACTGAGCAAATAAGAGGAACTGTAAAAAAATTCTATCGTGCAGTAGCAAGAAACTTTTTCGTAGATGTTTCTCTTGGCGCTGCAAATATTAACAATTCAAGAAGAATCCAGAACATGATAAGCCAAGAAATTGAGGATTGGCGTAGAGAAAAAATTATTAAAATTAGTTTCAAAAAATTAGCTAATAAAATAATCAATCAAAACCTTGGAATCAAAGAAAATGAAATCGTTGTTATTAGCTATCAGCCAATGCATCAAAAATTAGTTGAAGACCTTATGATTGAAATTGCTAAGAATGGTGCTTATGCTATTCCTATATTCTTGACAAAAAGAATGGAATTCAATCTTATAAAAAATGTTCCTTTAAAATTCGCTTGTAGAGATGTGATCAGCGATTATTTGTTAGACAAAATTGATGTACATATTATATTTTCAGGTGAATTTCTTGAGGGAAGCGATGAATTTCAGTTTACACCGGATTTAATAGAAAAAAGTGATCGTATCGAAGAAGTTAAAAGAGAAAATATACGAAAAACCTACCAAACAAAGGTCCGTTTCTTAACTATTGATACTTTACAAAAAAATCAAATTGCTACATCAAATCATGAGATCTGTAAAGAAATGTATTGGAAATCTTTGAACATTGGACCTGATTCACTTCATAATGAGTGTGAATTTGTTCAACAAAGATTACTCTCTTCTATATCCATAGAAATACAAGATGGAAAAGGAAGCAGTTTAAAGATTTCTTTACCAAAAGAACGAACTATTGAAATAAAGGATGGTATAGCAAATTTACAATCATCTGATTCTGAACTACCCGGGGGAATGGTTGTTGGGCTTCTTGAGAATGGAAGTATTGAAGGTGAATTTCATACTGATTTTGCCTTTCTGTTTAATAAAAAATTCGAAGATGTATTTATAAAAATTGAAAAATGTAAATTAACAAAGATATTAACAAATGATAATCCCGATATAAATCAGGATGAACTTCAAAAAATGTTTAATAATGCTTATGGCGATAAGGATGTGGTAGGGTCATTCTGTATCGGGCTTAATCCCGAAATTTATCAGAATATTAACCATCCGTATATTAATTCAAAAATCTATGGTGCACTCAGTCTTCAAGTCGGATGGGATGAATTGGAAGCAAGTCATGTAGATTCTGATATGATAGCACAATTCTTTATGCTTAATAAAACAATTACGGTTGATGATTTAATCTTATTTAAAAACGGAAAATTATATAAATAAGAAAGAGGTGTAAAATGAAAACGATTAAAATTGCAACATTATTGCTTCTTATGGGAGCAATGACTTGTTTTGGAAGCACCATTTCTAAAACATATTACTTTGAAAAACCTGTTTTGATAACTGAAGAAGATTATACAAAAGTTCACATTGAAGATGGAGTAACATTGGGAATTCCCGGGAACCCCGCAATACCATATATTGGGATCAGATTACTACTTCCTCAAAATGAAAGCATTGCAAATATTTCTCTTACTTTGAGAGATGAGGTAAATTTAGGCGACTATATACTTTATCCAAAACAGCAACAAGTTCCTCTAACAAAAAAAGAAAGTGCAAAATTCACAGAACCCAATCCTGATCTCTATCAAAGCGAAACCCAATTCCCATCAAGTCAATATACTGATTTTAGTACACATTATCTTGCTGGATATTCTATTGGTTTCTTGACACTAACCCCAATAAAGTATATCCCTGCAACGGGAGACCTATCCTATTATAAGGAAATTGTTATTACCATAGATACTGAATATGATGTAACTGCTGAAATGGCTAATCGATTTTTATTCAAAAATTTACCATTGGAAAAGAGATTACAAAAATTAGTTGATAATCCTGAAGAAATGGATAATTATATAATAATTCAAACGAGAGATGATGATGCTTATGATTACATTATTGTAACTTCTGCAGACTATGCTGATGATTTTCAGCCATTAGCAGATTTTCATGCCCTTCGTGGATTTAGAACAAAAATCGAACTAATAAGTTATATTTATTCTAACTACACAGGATTTGATAATCAGGATAAACTCAGAAATTATTTCATTGATCAGTATTCACAGGGTCCTATTCAATTTGTTCTTCTTGGAGGTGACTCTGCACCTAATAATCCTTCTGAGAATATTATTCCACATCGTGGATTTTTTTCTAATCCTGGCGGTTATACTGACTATGATATTCCTGCTGATATGTATTATGCATGTTTAGATAGAACTTTGGCTCCAGGTTCAGGCCCTGATTGGAATAATGATAATGACAACAGGTGGGGTGAACCAGATGAAGCAGACCTCTTAGCTGAATTTTATATTGGAAGGATTTGTATGAATAACTCTACAGAAATTTCAAATGCCATCAATAAAATGACCCTCTATTCAGAAACACCTGTGGCTGATGAGTTGCAATCCGCTCTGCTTGTTGGGGAACTTCTTTGGGGTCCACCGTATTACCCAACTTACACCTGGGGTGGAACATATATGAATGAGTTAATTGGAGGATGCAGCAGCAACGGCTACACAACTGTTGGCATTCCCGCTGACTGGGATATATCCACCTTGTATGAAATGGAAGGTGATTGGACTGCGTATGACTTATTTGCTGAACTCAATCTAGGTCCAAATATTCTTTGCCATCTTGGTCATGCTAGTGTTGACTATTGTATGACGATTTACAATTCTGATTTAACTACTAACAATATTACTAATAATGGAATTAATCATAACTTTTTTAATGGCTATACTCAGGGTTGTTATGCAGGTTCTTTTGATAACAGAAATTATTATGGAAGTTATGAGAGTTATGATTGCTTTGCAGAGAAGATCTCAACAATGCCCACAGCAGCTTCAACCTTTATAGCCAATTCTCGTTATGGCTGGGGAGAACCAGGTGGAACACATGGAGCTTCTCAAATATTTAATAGAGAATGGATTGATGCATTTTTCGATGATGGTGTATATTCCATAGGAGGAGCTAATCAGGTTTCAAAAGAACATGCTATTCCCTTTATTGAAGCAGAACAGGTCATAAGATGGTGCTGTTACCAGCTAACTGTTTTTGGCGATCCTTCTCTTGACCTCTGGACTGAAGAGCCTACAAACTTATCTCCTACATATCCTCAAACAATAATGGCTGGCACACCAGAAATTGATGTTATCGCTCCTGCTTATTCAAGAATTACAGTTTATAATGATGATAATATTTATGGTTATGGTATGACAAATATCTTGGGAGAAGCAACTGTCATTTTTGACAACATCCCCGAAGAAGCAGGAATTATTCATATTTCAATAGTTGCACATAATTTCTATAAATATGTCGGTGATATCACAGTTATATCCTGTGTTGTGAATATTTCTCCAGATTCAATATTTGCTAATGTGCCCTCAATAATTAACATCGAAGTATTATCACCAGACAGTTTATCACCAGAAGTTGGTGTAAATGTCTGGGCAGAAGGTCTTGATTATACTTCTGAAACAGTCACTACAGATGATAATGGAATTGCAAATTTAACAATAGATTATCCTTTTGGTCCAAGTATTCAAATCTTTGGAAAACGACCAGAAAACAGTT
>DAOVPZ010000118.1 GCA_030628975.1 Candidatus Cloacimonadota bacterium | reverse complement strand
CCCTCCGCTCGATGGTTCGAAGATTCTGGGTGCATTTCTTTCAGATGAAGCATACTTTAGATATCAACGATTTGAACGAAAGGGTGTCCTGATTTTAGTAATTATTATTATTGGTGGAAATTTGCTCGGAATACACATAATAAGTGGAATAATTATGCCACCAATCAATTTCCTCATAAGACTTCTTACAGGAATATCAATTTATTAAGGGGGTGTAATAAAACAACATATTCAAATCTAATACATAAGTGACTGTCTTATGGAAAGTTTTGAAAAACAAACATACAACTTATTCTATTACACCCCCTAAAATTAATGGGAAATAAAATCTATAGGAAAAGAATATAATTTTATGGATTTTAAATTAGAACCTATCAATCGATTTCGTGCTTTGTTAACTTAACAATGCAAGTTATTTAGAAATAACAGAAATGTTTAAGTAGTATAAATGAGAAAAATAAAAGGTGTATTTATGGTAATTAAAGAAGTATTAGAACAGACCAAAAAGGACAATGTAAGGTTTATCCTTCTACAATTTACTGATATTTTTGGAGTTATAAAGAGCTTAACAATTCCTATTAAGCATTTAGCTGATTCACTGGAATATGGGACATGGTTTGATGGATCTTCAATAGAAGGTTTTGCAAGAATACATGAAAGTGATATGGTTTTAAAGCCGGATGTTACCACCTATGCAGTTGTGCCCTGGTTAAGTGCAGATAATGGGATAACAGCAAGGTTTATCTGTGATATATACAAACCAGATGGTGAGCCTTTTGAGGGAGATCCAAGATTCATCTTGAAAAAAGTAATTAAAGAAGCAAAAGAGATGGGTTTTGAATATAATGTTGGACCGGAAATGGAATTCTTCTTATTTAAAAAAGAAAATCGTGAACTTAGACCTCTACCTCATGATAATGCAAGTTATTTTGACCTATCAACAGACCAAGCATATACAATAAGACGAGATATGATATTAACACTCGAAAAATTTGGAATAGATGTTGAAACCTCTCACCACGAAGTCGCCCTCGGACAACATGAAATAGATTTCAAGTATGACAATGCTTTGAAAACAGCTGATAGCGCTACAACATTGAGATTTGTATTAAAAGCAATTGCACAAGAACATGATTTACATGCCACATTTATGCCAAAACCAATAATGGGAATTAATGGCTCAGGAATGCATATTCATCAAAGCTTATTAGATGTAAGATCAGGAAAGAATGCTTTTTATAATGAAGAGGATAAATATAAATTATCAAAAATAGCATATAATTTTATTTCAGGTCAGCTCCAACATATTAAAGCAATGTCAGCAGTCCTTTCTCCAACAGTTAATTCTTATAAAAGATTAATCCCCGGTTTTGAAGCACCTGTGTATATAAGTTGGGCAAGAATTAATAGATCTGCTCTTATTAGGATACCTAAATATTCCATAGGAAAAGAACAATCTATCAGAGTGGAACTACGATCTCCAGATCCAAGTTGTAATCTTTATCTTGCTTTTGCAGTTATGTTAAAAGCTGGTTTAGAGGGTATAAAGAGAAACCTTACACCTCCAGAACCAGTTGAAGAAGATATTTATAATTTTGATGATGCAAAATTAGGTAGTTTAAATATTGCAACTCTTCCTGGTTCCTTGAATGAAGCACTAAATGAATTAAAAAATGATGAATTAATTCAGCAAGCATTGGGTGAGCATACTTATGAAAATTATATTAAAGCTAAAACAAAAGAGTGGAATGAGTATAATCTACAAGTTACTCAATGGGAGTTGGATAAATATCTGGAAATATATTAAAAAATGACAAATTACAAATTACAAATATCAAATAAAGTCCAAAATTCCAATGACAAAAAATATAAAATTAAACTGCCAATCTTTGAAGGTCCTTTGGATTTGCTGCTTTTCCTTATCCGCAAGCATAAAATAGACATTTATGATATACCAATTGCTTTTATGCTTTCTGAGTATTTAAAATATTTATCATTAATGGAAAGATTGAATATCTCAATTGAGGGTGAGTTTATCGAGATGGCAGCAACATTAATAAAGATCAAACTTCGCTCATTATTACCCCATCCAGTTAATGAGGAAGAGGAAGACCTCCAAGCTGAATTAGTGAGTAATCTAGTTGCATATCAGAAGATAAAGGAAACTGTAGAATTACTTAATAATCTTGCTGAGGAAAATAAATATTATTTTTATAGAAGCATTGATAAAGATACAAAGAAAAATATTCAGGATTTCGCAATCTCATATAATATTGAACAAGATAGCGGTGATCTATATAATTTAATCAAAGTTTTACAAAAATATATTCTTCAACACCCCCAAGAAATCCCACAAGATATTGCTCTTGAAAAATTCAAAGTTGAAGATAAGATAAAAGCAATTCGTAAGATTTTACGGAGGAATAAAAAGATTCTATTTTCTGATATTGTGCAAAATTTTAATAAATTAGAGGTTGTTACATTTTTCTTGGCAATACTTGAACTGGTAAGAATGAAAAAAATTACTATTTTCCAAAATAAACAATTTTCAGAGATTCATATAAGCAAAAAGAAATAACAACAGATAAACTATCATAAAGTTATTACATAGCGCGGTAAACCGCAAATAACAAATACCAAATTCTAAATTCCAAATAAGCTCAAAAACCCAATGACTGAATGACCAAAACATTTTGCTTCGGTCGTTAGAAATTATTTACTTTTTGGAATTTTTGATTTGATATTTACCCTGTGAAATACGAAGTCCCGCGTTGCGGGATTTCACAGGGTGAATTTGTTATTTGGTACTTGAAATTTGGAATTTAATCCCGACATGTTGGGAAAACAAAGATTTTACTTGTAATATTATAAATAAAAAAATGGCAGAATATGTATTCTGCCTTTTAATAACTTCAAAGCCTTACAGAATTAGTGTTTTAGGAATGGTTTTTCGTGAATTGATTTTATCCTTTCTTTTAATTTCTTTGCAAAGTCGCGGTTAAATAAAAGAAATTTTGCGTATTTTTCTTCTGAAAGATAAGAACGCAATTTTTCGTGCAATTTGGTTTTTTCCTTATTAAAGTCTTTTTCTAATTTAATTAACTTATTATTCAATTCTGAAATTTTAGTTTCATCTTCATTATGCTTAAGTGAAAATTCAATCTCTTCAAGAATTTGTTTGGATTTGAAGTGAAATGTTTCACGATTTTTATCAATTTCCTTTACAATTGGAAGGACTTTTCCGCTCTCTTCTTCAGTTAGATCAAGTATTTTTAACAATTCTAAATCTCTGTATTGAGTTAAAATTTCTTTTTTCTTACCTGGATCAGGACCAAATTTCTGAGCAAAAACCGAGCCTGAAATTAACAGTATTATTACTGCTATTACTACAATCTTTGATGCTTTCATCGTACTCTCCTTTTTAAGTTGTTTTAATTTTATTAATTTCGTTTTCAAAATATTTAATATCTTCATCAGAAAGCAAATCAATAATATCTTCTATATATTCCCAGGAACCATATAATATTTCATCTCGTAATTCCTCATCTTGATATATCTCTTCAATCATATATTGTTCAAATGCAAGTATGTATTCTTCATTAACTAAGCAAGCTTCAGTGGAATCATATTCATTATCAAATACAATGTAATCAGGATTAATGGACACCTTTCCCACAGATGATACAAATATTATTGCAAAAAGAATAAGAGCTGCTGCAGCAGATGTAACAACAGCAGGTTTCCACCAATATTTTAGCCAGGAAAAATTACTTTCATTCATAGCTATAGGTTCAATTTGTGGTTTATTTATAATAGTATCAAATTGAGGAATTTGGATATTATCTTTATCGGTTTGGACTAAATCTTCTGTGATATTTATAACATTTTTCCATTCGTTTAATCTTCTCTTGCAGGTTTCACATTTGTCTAAATGAAATGCTATTTTTTTCTTATACTTTGATTTAATTTCATTATTAAGAAAGGCTAATAATATTTTATCAGAAATGCATTTCATATTTATCTTACCTCTTTAATATCTAATAAATGCTCTTTTTGTAATTCGTTTTTTATTTTTTGCATTGCAAAGAAATAATTACTTTTAATAGTTCCTAAACTCCTTTTTAGAATCTTAGCTATCTCATTAAATTTAAGCTGATTATAATATCTCAAGAGGAATACTTCTTTTTGTTTTGGTGATAATCCTTCAATAATTTTATTTAACTTATTATGCAATTCCTTTTCATACAATACCTTTTCAGGAGTT
>DAOVPZ010000075.1 GCA_030628975.1 Candidatus Cloacimonadota bacterium | reverse complement strand
TTCGTCTTTTTCTGAAGCTTGTTTTCTTACATATTTGATATATGAAGCAGCAGAAGCACCACCACCAAGTGGAGGAGGGAATTCTGGATTGATAAAGGTTGCAGGCACAGCATCAATGCCACCGTGAATGTCGTTTGTGAAAAGAATGTTTAATCTTATTTCATCACAGCAGAGTGATGAGAAAGTAAAAATAATAATTAATAAAATGTATAATTTTTTCATATATGACCTTTATATATTTTTAATTACTTTTTTCATAATAATTAAATACTTAAAACCTCTTAGATAAAAATTAAATTTTCTAGCACGGTAATGCCAGATTCCTGTGTTTGAAGTTTGATTATGGCGGGTTACTGAAATTAAATCAATTGTTTCAAAATATTTTTCAAGTCTTTGATAAAGTAAAAAACCTGTAGGAGTAAATTTTTTCTTTATCCATTGATCTGCAATTAGCCAAGCCATAACTTTATTAGGTTTAAGAATTCTATTAATTTCTTTTGCAACTTTTTCTAATTCGTTAAAAAAATCAACTTTTTCACAAGATATTTTTCCAATACATTTTGGATCATCAGAATATTTGATATTATCTGAGTATGGAGAATCAATGAAAACAAAATCAACACTATTATCTTCAAGAGGAATTTTTCGACCATCACTTTTTATTACATCTGGTCTGACAATGTTTAAATCATAACCAATTACTTTTCGATTTAATTCTTTTGCAACATCTATGGTAGTTCCACTACCACACATTGGATCTACAACTAAATCACCTTCTTTTGTGTATCGTTGTAACAAGTTCCATATAATAAATGCTGGAGTTACTCCATTGTATTTATTGTTTCCATGAGATTTATTACCATAATTTTGGGTTGGGAAATCCCAGAGGGTTGTAGATTCAATTATTAATTTATTTTTTTTATTATGCATTTTCAGATATCCATTTATAGTAATGTTTCATTATTAATGAGTATAATTTTGAGTGAAATTTACATAAGTTATTATTTTTATTATCATATGAGGTTTGAGCTTTTTCTAATTCCACTTGAGCATATAATAATAATTCTCTTTTATCTACAATCTCTTGAGGATAAGGACCATCTATTTGTGGTTTATTGTAGATTATTTCATATTGTAATTTTTTCCATTCTTCATTGAATTGTATCATTTTAATAATTCCTTTAAATCATAATACTATATACAATACTTTTACTTCCTGTAAGCAGAAACTTTTTATTATTGAGGTTTTGTATAGTAAATATTAATGATTTTTTTATTTATTAATATCGAACCATTCTTCAAATATTCTGTTTAAATCATTAAAAATATTTGAAAAATTTTTAACTCTTGAACTCTCTGGAATTTCTCTCAAAATATAGGCTCCGTCAAGCTCTCCCTCTTCAACTATAATCCTGTTTCTACTTAATTCACCTTTCTTTATTTCAAAATCTTTGTCTTTATCAGTTGATACTAGATAATAGAAAATATTCTTTGTTCCATCAGACTGTGTTAATTTTATTTTCCAATATGCAGCTTGTGCAACTCGTTCCCTCAAACTTGCTTTACAAGAAAAAACACATATCACTTTGAAATCTAATTCTGAATAAACAATAATATCCGCATCGGGAACAATCGAATATTTTGAATAAAAAACTTCAATATTTCTTCTTACTTGATCTAATTCTTTACTTAGTTTCTTTCTTCGTAAGGCATCATCAGATGTCAAATTAACTTTATACTCACTACTAATAATGTGTTCTTTTAATAATTCAGTAATTAAGTTTTGCAAAGCTTTACCACTCCATGAATTCCAAGACTGCTGAGGATTTTTTCCTCGCTTTTCAGCTTCACTTTTATATCTTTCTTCGATTTCTTTGAATATTTTTCCAATAAAATCGTATCCTTCGTTTTTCTTTTTCAATTTATAATATCTCTTTTTAATGTAATCTAAATCTATCATGTTTTCCTTCCAATAATAATGTATTCAATTGGATATGCTTCAGAATTTGCATTGTCATTATTTGCAAATCTACCTGTCTTTTCATCTCTCTTTTGCGGAAGAATTTTTGAAGGAATTTCTCTTTTTATAATTCTATCAAGTTTAAATCCAGAATACTGGAAACTTTCAGCAAAAACTTCAGCATTCAAAATATCGACACCTTTCAGTCGTGTATCACCTATTACATAGCAGCACCTACCACCATGTTTTAAAACTCGGTAACTCTCGTCAAAAACTTCCTCCATATCAATAAAAAAAGCTTCAATTTCTTTTGCCATTTTTTGGCTTTTTACAAACATTTTATCAACTATATCTATAGCAATTTGACTTTTTAATTTTTTGTCTTTATACTTTTTGTAAGATGTTCCTATAAATTCTTTTTTATACTCTGATAAATCATCTGATAAATCCAACCAGATCGTTGAGAGTTGGTGCAAATCTGCATATTCGTAGCTTGTTACATAAGGACTTGAGGATATAATTAAATCAACAGAATTATCTTTTACATGTTGTCTTTTGGCATCATCACATTTAATATTAAGGTAATTGTTAATTCTATTTTTTACAGAATTTGGAACAACTTCATAAAAGCTTTTATTACCCCTTTCCATTTTTTTTAGGTGTCGTACTATTGCTTTATTAGGGGTCATCGGATTCTTTTTGAAATCTCTAGTTGGTTTTGTACTTCCCTGTAGCCAAATTGAACAATTTTTTAAAATATGACTAAAAGCAACTTTAAAGAAATCTCTAATATTTTCATCTTTTTCATTGTATATAATTCTTAATATTTTTCCTAATTTAATTTTATTTTTTTCATTGAACCAATAGTTTATTCTTTCTATATGTTTTTCTGGAATAAGAGGTTTTAAATTATTAGTAGGTAAAAAAAGTCCATCATCTTCATCAATTTTTTCTATTTGATATAAAAATTCTTGAATTTTATTTTTTATATAGTTAGGTTCGATTGGAGTTGCTTTTACTTTTGTCATTAAATAGGCTATCTTATTTATGTCTGTTCCACTTGCTTGGTAACCCCTTGCAATCGCTGAGATAATTGTTGTTCCACTTCCCATAAAGGGATCATTAATATGTGCATTATTTATGTGAATATACTCATCCATCAATTTTTCGACCAATTGAGGAATAAATTTAGCAGGATAGCGATGATAACAATTAGTCCATTTGGATGTTTCAGATCGTTTATATTCATTAAAAGACCAATTCTTATCGATTTTGGTATTTTTAAATATTTCCTTTGGAATTATTTCTGCTTTGTTACTCATATCCTCTAACTTCTAACTCGTAACTTCTAACTCGTAACTTCTAACCTGTAACTCGCAACTTGTGGCTTTCAATCACCATTGCGAAGGTTTTCAACCATTCGCAAGGTGCTAAAACCTCCACGAAATCGTTGCCATCACATTTATCATAAAATCTTTAATCTTATCAAAATTGTCTCTATCAACAGGTAGCGAACTGTAGGCTGTATCCCATAAATTATTATTTGCATAATACCCATCAGGGAAAAGGTCTTTTTCATTGTAGTCCCTTTTTCCAATTTCAGCACCTAAATCAAGTGCAAGATTGTAAGGTAAATTTATAGATGTTCCAGCAGAAAAGGCAGTTAATGTAACCTCTTTATCTCTTCCGGATGATTGATATCTGAAGCCAAGACGGATAGGTATTCCATTATGCATAATATGTTCCACACCTGCTGAATATTCAATAACATCATCATATAGGTCATTGTAATCACTCCATTTTACTAATGTAGCCTCGAGACTAAATTTTGTATTCCAGATATTTCTTGGGTGATATTCAAATCCGATTCCAAATTTTGTTGGATAATAAATTGTTGTATCAGCCCATACTGTATCTGAATTGGTTTTATATTCCTTTTTGAATTCTGCTTTGTGCGTATAAGAAAAACCTATATTGACTCTTTCTCCAAAACCAACGATCATTCCACCTTGATAACAAAATCCTGAATATTTGTTTTCAATTGTATATATTACATCAGGAATACTATCATTATCTCCTGTCATCTGTTCTTTTGCCCAATCTGTGAAAATGATTGTCGAGTCTATTTCATTTTCTCCATTTAAATAGGATGCACTAAATCCAAATGAAAGAGTAGAAAAAATGCTGTTTTGATTTTTTAGAGTCAAAGCAATCGAAGGAGAATAGGCAGAAATATTTCCTTTACCTTTATAGGTGTTATTTGCAATTTTCTTTGGCTCATTATCGTAATCTGTTTTTTCATTATTTCGCATCTCTTCAACATATGTGAAGTTGAAATCATATATTGGAGCATAATTGAATGCTGTAGTTAATTTCATAGATTTAGCAAGATTCCAATTATAATAGATCCCCCCAAAATATTTATCAAAGAGATGTGCATTAGAGACATAAACCGCATCGTCAATATAACTATCAAAGGAATCATATAAGGGATATGCTCTATCCTCATCATTTTTTGTTACATTTGTTGTTAATTGAATACCCAGTTTATCATCTAATAAGCTTAAGAGTGCAGGGTTTTTCAGTGCATTGATAACTCCTTGTTTTGAAGCAATACCAACGGAGCCCATAGAAAGAGAACGGGCGGAAAAGGCAAATTGCTGACTGCCAACATCTCTATCAAAGAGTGATGCACTTGATAGGTTTGCAGCAATAAAAATGAGTAATAAAGTGAGCGTTATTTTAAATTTCATTCATCCTCCAGAAAGTTTATGAATTCTAATATAAATAATAAACTATCTATTTTAAGATATATTCATCTTTTTTATTAATATATTTCTCTTCTATGTCTTATCCGCATTACTTTTATAGTCCTCTTCTCATCATCAATTTCATAAATAACCCGGTAATTTCCAATTAATACGCCAGTCACTCTTTGAGCCAGCAATTTTACGACATCCGGATGGCCTTGGATTTTCAGCTAATGCCTTGATTCGTAAAATAATACGATGAAAATATTCGGAAGTAAGTCGTTTCAAGTCTCTCTCTGCCACTCGTTCAAGATAGATATTATACATTAGGTTGATATTCTTGTAGAAAATCCTCTAATTTTTTAAACTTAAGAGGCTTTTTTCTCATCTCTTTTAACATTTTCAAATCTTCTACATCTTCTAATTGTTCCAGTATTTCCTGATACTTAATAATATCTAAAATCACCGCAACGGGTCTACCATCACGAAAGACAATTTCAGGAGATAGATTTTTTCTTATTTTTTGCATATTATCCTCAAATTTTTTGTGAAAAGTTCTTCTCCCCGATTAAATCGGGGATGAATTGGGATTCGTTTTCGCACTCTATGATTATATTATTTTTTTTTATGATAATCAGCATAATAACTGTTCTTCAGCGTGCTATTCATAAAGTTAAAAATTCCAATCTAACTGAAATCTGATAGAACTTTCCTTATGTTTCGTTTGTGGAACATAATTTTGTCCCTCAACAGGTTCATTATATTTCCTGAGATAAAGTTCTTCATCTTTATAATGTTTTACTTTATATTTGAATGAGATAGCCAGATGGCTGGAGATTCTATCATAAATTGTGAACCAATATTTCATCCCTTCGCTTCCCATAAAGTCAATCTCCATATCTTCCCAATCCCAATGACTGATTCCATGACCATTCCAAAATAGGAATGAACCTTCAATTCTAAAATAATCCGTGAAATTGTGTGTATAGTTTGCAGCTATGAAATCACCATGATTCAAAACATTAGCAGTTGGTATAAGATTATCTGAGCCAGGTTCTGCATTATTTGTAAGAAAAGTATATGGAGCCATCCAAACTTTATTAAAACGATATTCTAGTTCTAACTTATCTCTATTTGTAAGATAAGTTATCAAGCGAAGTGTTGTTTCACTTGTTTTGGAAACCGACCTTGCAGAAGTGTCTTCAGAACGGTTAGTTTGAAGCTTTTGTTTTAATCTAATGCTTATTTGATAAATTGGTCTATAATCCAATTCTCCTTGAAAACGGACACTTCTTCTTCCATCAGATTTTCTTTTCCAGATATCAAGATAGGCTTTTGTTAAGGTTAG
>DAOVPZ010000077.1 GCA_030628975.1 Candidatus Cloacimonadota bacterium | reverse complement strand
GATCCTAACAGGATTTGTAATCCTGTTTATTTCAACGATGAAATCTTTATATGAGAATAATAAACACCATTATAAATGGTGTTGGATCGTTTATTTGCACAAAAAATAGGAGAAGATTTAACCCCGGTGAAATAGGAAGAAATTTCACAGGGCAGGCGGGGCAGGCAAAGGAGCATGAAAATTATTAATAATTCAAAAAAGTTTAATTTTATGAATAGGATTTTGTTCGTGTTAGTTCGTGCAGTTCGTGGCTAAAAAGAGAGATTTTCAAATGAAAAAATTTCTATTAAACTTTTGCTATGACGGTACTGATTTTTATGGTTGGCAAATCCAGGAAGAGCATATTACTATTCAATCTGTAATGGAAAAATGTCTCACCAAGATTTTCAAGATAGAAACAAGTTTAGTTGCTTCTGGACGGACAGACAGTGGTGTACATGCTTACAATCAATATGCACATTTCAGCACTGAGACAAGAATGCATCCAGAGAATATCATAAAAGCTTTAAATAGTCTTCTTCCAAATTCGATATATATTAAAGATTGCAAGAAGGTTGATTCGGATTTTCATGCCAGATTTTCCGCTAAAAGGAGAACATATCTTTACAAAATCACCAAAACTTTCAGTCCATTCGAAAGAAATTTTACAGCTTATTTTCCCACAAAAAAAATAAAATCAGAAAAAATAAAAAAATCTTTGAAATATCTCATTGGAACTTATGATTTTGAAGTCTTTGCAAGTGATACTTCTAAACTGAATAATTGCTTTTGTACAATTATATCTGCAAAATGGGAAGAATATCAAAACCAATATCACTTTTTCATAACTGCTAATAGATTCTTACACAATATGGTTCGTAGAATTATCGGAACCTTATTAAAAATTTCTCATTATGACTTACCTGATAATTACATACAGGAAATATTAGAAAAACAAGATCATAAAATGTTAGGAGAAACTGCTCCACCGCAAGGATTATATCTTGACGAGATTGAGTATTAATAAAAAGGTAAAATGTCAAAATTGATTGTGAATATTTAATATTTAAATAAAAAAAATTGACTAATAAAAATTATATCACCCTTTTTGACATTAGAAAATAAGAGTAACCTATCAAAAGTAATTTAACAGTCTGATAAAGAAAAATCAATTGGAGGTGTTAATGAAACTTACGCATTTTAATGATGTTACATTAGAAGATGTTTCCGTTGAAGGCGCAAAAAATGTTAAAATTCGTTGGTTAATTTCAGAAAAGGACAATGCTCCAAATTTTGCTTTACGAATGTTTGAGCTTGAGCCAAGTGGCTTCACACCTTATCATACACATGATTGGGAGCATGAAGTTTTCGTCCTGCAAGGAACTGGCTTATTGGTAACTGCAGAAGGTGAAAAAGAATTTCAACAATGGGATGTAATTTATATTGATCAAAATATTTATCATCAATTTAGAAATTCTGGCGATACAGCGCTTCGCTTTCTTTGTGCTATACCTTACACAACCAAGCCAAAAGAAACGAAAAACCCATTAGGTGATAAACCTGTAAGCACCTGCTAATGTTCAAGCTTAATTTATGAAAATTCTTGCTCTGGATACATCCACAACTTATGGTAGTATTGCAATCTCAGAAGATAAAAGAATAATAGCTGAACATACACTCAATAGTATGAAGACACATTCTGAAACACTATTACCAAATATAGATGAAATGTTAAAAGAAACTGAAACTAATATCAATGAAATTGATGCTATTGTTGTGTCAAATGGTCCTGGCTCATTTACAGGTCTTCGTATTGCACTTTCAACAGCAAAAGGTATTTGTTATGGACAAAAAATTCCATTAATTGCGATTTCAACTTTGATGTCTATCGCAAACAATGTTGTCGTCACTAATCAAAATATTTGTGCTTTATTGGATGCTGGTAGAGGACAAGTTTATAGTGCAATTTATTCTTCACAATTGGATGAATTAATTAGTCCTCAAATATTCTCAATTGATGGACTTGCAAATTGTATTAAAAATGAAGTAATATTTGTTGGACCATTTATTGAAAACCTAAAGCAAAAATTAGATTCGATCATAAAAGTTAAATTTTACATTGCACCTAATCATCTTAATTATCCGCGAGCTGCCTCACTTATTGATATTCTATTCAAGAAAAATATTAAATTAAGTTATGATCACCAATCCATTGCAAATCTTCAACCATTTTATATAAGAAGGTCATCAGCAGAAGAACGGTTTAAACAAAGTATTCATTGATTGATAAATTACAACCATTTATCTTACTTTCTATAGAGAAAGTTGATATTTTTGGAAAAATATAAATAAAGGATTTGGAAAATTAAAATAAGGAATTTAAACATATATTAAAAATATTAGAATCAAACAATATATCATAGGAGTATTATGGAAAATATAGTTGAACTCAAACAAATAAGAGAAATGACTATAAATGAGCTTTATAAATTAGCAAGAGAATTTGAAGTAAAAAGATACAAATCTCTAAAAAAAGAAGAGCTAATTTTTAGTATCCTGAAAGCACAAGCTGAAAACGAGGGATTATCATTTACAACTGGTGTTATAGACTTAACAAATGAAGGATATGGTTTTCTGCGATATGCAAATAATAACTATAATAGTGGTAGTAGTGATATCTATGTTTCAAAAGCCCAAGTAAAGAAATTTCATATTAAGCAAGGAAATAGTATCTCTGGTCCTGTTCGTTCACCGAAGGATGATGAAAAATATTTTGCACTAATCAGAATTGATGCAATAAATGAACAACCACCAGAATTAGCTGCTGAGATACCTAACTTTGATTCACTAACACCTTTTTATCCTGAACAAAAATTAAATCTCGAAACAACACCAGAGGAACTTTCTTCAAGAATAATTGACCTTTTTACACCAATAGGTAAAGGACAAAGAGGACTAATTGTTGCTGCACCAAGAACTGGAAAAACAGTGTTACTTCAAAAACTTGCTAATTCAATATTAATAAATCATCCAGAAGTTTTTGTTATAGTTCTTCTTATCGATGAACGACCAGAAGAAGTCACAGAAATGAAAAGAATTGTAAAGCCTATAAACTCAGAAGTTGTAAGTTCCACATTTGACGAAACATCCCATCACCATGTTCGCCTGGCAGAAATGGTAATGGAAAAAGCCAAAAGAATGGTGGAATTCAATAAAGATGTTGTAATATTGTTAGATAGCATTACTCGTCTTGCAAGGGCATATAATGCTATTGTTCCAGCAAGCGGAAAGGTGCTCTCGGGTGGTGTGGATGCCAATGCCCTTCATAAGCCCAAACGCTTTTTTGGTGCTGCCCGCAATACTGAAGAAGGTGGCAGTCTGACAATCATAGCAACCGCTCTCGTGCAAACAGGAAGTAAAATGGATACAGTCATATTTGAAGAATTCAAGGGGACTGGAAATATGGAGCTTGTCTTAGACCGCTCAATAAGTGACCTGCGAATGTACCCGGCTATAGACCTGATTACTTCTGGAACTAGAAGAGAAGAATTGCTCCTATCAGAAGAAGTCAGAAATCGCGTCTTTGTTCTTCGAAAATACCTCAAAACTCAAAGCCCATACAATTCAATTGAATTTCTTAAAAGTAAAATGAGAAGTACCAAAAGCAACGATGAATTTCTTAAGTTAATGAGCAGATAGCAAAATATTTCTAAATTTCCTTATATACAAATTCCTTCTTAATAATGAAAAAAATCTTTATTGTTTTGATGTTTATTATATTTCTAATTTCAAATCATAATTATGCAGACTGCGCTTACGAGATCAACAAAGCAAAAAAAGAAATTAAAAAAGAAAATTATACTTCAGCTAAGAATATACTGGAAAAATCACTAGATTCAGCAGATGACACAAACTCACTTGCTGAAATTTATTTTCTTATAGCTCAATGCTCAGAAACATCTGATGAAGCTAATAAGTACTTAAAAAAAATATTAAACCTTAACAAAAATACTTATATCGATAAAGCAAAATTAGAGCTTGCAAAAAATTATTTTTGTAGTTCAGACTATTCAAAAGCCAAGAAATATCTTAACCAAATCCTGCAAAACACAATCTCACAGGGAGCAGACTTTGAGGATGCACTATACTGGTCGGGACAGAATTGTTTTGCATTGAAGGATTATAATAATTGTATAAATTATTTAAAAGAATATCTAGAAACTGGCGATGAAAATACTAAAATAGAATTGGCATTATTTAATATTGGAACTTCATATTTCAAATTGAATGATTTTTCTTCTGCTTTACATCACTTTCAAAATTTAAAAAATTCAAAAACAAACGAAAATTTCTCATCATATCTATCATATATGATTGGATTATGCCATGAAAAAATATCACAATTTGATAAAGCTATTCTCTCTTACAAAGAAGTGATAAATCAATATCCATATTCAGATGAGAGATTTTTAGCTGAATCACAACTTGTTAACCTTGCAGAAAAAGGAATTTATAGTTCCTCTATCAATATGCCTGAAATAAATACTGATTTTGACAAAAAATATATTGTTCAGCTTGCTGCATTTTTAAATAATAAACAAGCTGAGAAATCAAAAGCAGAATTTAGACAAAAGGGATATAATACATTTATTTATGAAAAAATTGTTAAAGGAAAAAATTATTTTGCTGTTGGCTTAGGACCTTATAAGACAAAAACCGAAGCTCAATATATTCAGAATAAATTGAAGAAAAATTCAATATCTTCTTTTATTTATAAAAAACAATAATGACAAAATCATCACAATCAAGTTCCTCACAAAACTTTACCCCATTAATCAATCAATACTTATCCATCAAAAAAGAACAACCAGATGCCTTGCTCCTATTCAGAATGGGAGACTTCTACGAAACTTTTTTTGATGATGCAAAAAAGGCTTCCAAAATTCTGGGAATAGCGCTTACTACAAGAGATAAAAAAAAGAAAAATCCCATTCCTCTTGCTGGTTTTCCTTATCATGCCTTAAATAACTATCTAAAAAAACTCATTGATAATGGAATCAAGGTTGCAATTTGTGAACAAGTTGAAGACCCAAAACTTGCAAAAAAATTAGTCAAACGAAAAATAATTGAGGTCATCACACCTGGAACTATTTTACAAGATGACTTTTTAAAGGGGAAAAAAAATAATTTCCTTACTGCAATATATGAAGGAAAATCAAACTGTGGATTTGCATCTATTGATATTTCAACTGGTGAATTCTTATGTTCAGAACTATTGAATGATAAAATTTTGGATGAAATTGTAAGAATTCATCCTACTGAAATTCTTCTACCAGAAAATCCAGAATTTAAATTAGAGCAAGACATAAAAATATTTTATACTCCAACATTCACAAAGTATGAATCCTGGAGATACGATTTTATCGAAGCTGAAGATATTTTAAAAAGACATTTTACTGTTTTATCATTAGATGGTTTTGGGTTAGCAGGAAAGAATAATGCGGTTTGTGCATCAGCAGCTATCCTATCCTATATACAAGATTTAAAAGGAACAGAACTGCAACATATTACAAATCTAAAATTTTATGAAGTTAATCAGTTTATGCAAGTAGATGCAATTTCTCGACATAATTTGGAACTAATAGAATCGATAAGGACACGGGAGAGAAAAGGAACTCTTCTTGATATAATCGATTACACAAAAACTCCAATGGGCAACCGACTACTTTTTCAATGGATATTAAATCCCCTGATTAGCAAAGTTGAAATAGATAATCGCTTGGATTCCGTCTCAGAACTGCTTGATAAACCTCATATAAAAAATTCACTGATTGAGATTCTGAAAGAAATAGGTGATATTGAAAGAATTATCAGCAAAATCGGCACTGGTAAAGCATATCCAAGAGATCTGATTGCTTTGAAAAATTACCTCCATCTTTCTAAACCTATCTCTGATTTAATAAAGGATTGTGAATCAAAGATTCTTAAGGGACTATTTAGCTCTATTCAAAGCTTTGATGAAGTAATTTTAAT
>DAOVPZ010000087.1 GCA_030628975.1 Candidatus Cloacimonadota bacterium | reverse complement strand
GGAGGGGAAAATAGTTTGCATATTGAAATGATAAGTCCAAAAGTTAAATTATCCATTAACCCCAATCCTGTTTCTTTACGAGAGAAAAACTCAGTTTTGATTGAATACAACCTGCCAGAAGCTTTATCAAAAGTAAATGTACGAATTTTTGATATGAGAGGTAGAATGATTCGCTGGCTCTCTGACCAGGAATGGCTCGGTTCTAAAGGTGCAATTATATGGAATTGTAAAGATGACAATGGAAGAGTTGTACCAATCGGAATATATATTGTGCATTTAGAAGCTACTGGCAAACAGAGTGGAAAAATTTTCCAGAAAACAAAGACAATGGTGATTGGTGAGAAGTAATTTTGTAAGTTTGCATTCTAATTTCCTTGACAAATTAAGGTTTAACAATATTTTTAGTAATATAAATAGCGCGGGGTGGAGCAGTCTGGTAGCTCGTCAGGCTCATAACCTGAAGGTCGCAGGTTCAAATCCTGCCCCCGCTACCATTTGGCGATGTAGCTCAGTTGGTTAGAGCAGTGGAATCATAATCCATTGGTCCGGGGTTCGAGTCCCTGCATCGCTACCAATTTTATTGCTCTTTGGGGGATTTTTACTGCCTGCAAAAAGGCAGATTTTTTTACCCAATCATTTTAGTGGGTTATAGGATGCTTATGTGCGCCAGTAGCTCAGCCGGATAGAGCAACAGCCTTCTAAGCTGTGGGTCAGAGGTTCGAGTCCTCTCTGGCGTGCCAGTCTTTTCTAATATATACGATTATATAAATCTAATTTCGAATTATTCTCAATTTTAGAATATAAGATCCAAATTATTATGTATCTTTCGAGCCAAAGTGCTCAGACAACTTATAACATAAATATTTAACGCAAAATTACCATCTTACGAATCTGCTGAATATTCTTCCCTGTGAGACGATAAAAATATATTACATAAATTAGCTCTGTACCTACTGTGTTGGGGATGTCAGTATCTTCAATAGTGATTTGAGAATAACTGCTCACGGGAAACACCAGTATAAAAAAATCATACCTGCTAAAAGACTTCTTACCAATACACGCATAATTTACCTCCATATTTTTTCACTTTCATATAAGTTGTCCTCAACTTTTACATTTCTTTTTTAATTATTTTGATAAGTCGAGTTTTTTTACTTGACTCATAAAATGAGTCTTTTACATTTTTTAACTATGTTTACAAAAGTAATTTCATTTTCAATAATAGGCATTGACGCAATACCAATTGATGTAGAAATGGATGCAAAGTCTTCATCTATGCCATATTTCTCTATGGTAGGATTACCTGCTAATTCTGTAAAAGAAAGCAAAGACCGTGTGATAACAGCGATTAGGAACAACAATTATTACTTTCCCGCAAAAGCTTATACTGTAAATCTAGCTCCTGCTGATGTGAAAAAAGAGGGTGTCGCATTCGACCTGCCAATTGCTATTGCTTTGCTTTCTTCATTAAAGCAGATTTCTCCCAATTATCTTGATAAGTTTGGACTTGTTGGCGAGCTTTCCTTAAACGGAGAAGTTAGACCAATTAGGGGTATTTTACCAATAACTTTATCAGCAAGGGATAATGGACTTAAAGGAATTATTGTTCCAGAAGAGAATGCAAAAGAAGCTGCTGTTGTGGAGGGTATTTCTGTATATCCTGTAAATAATTTGAAAGAATGTATTGCGTTTTTACACAATGAATTGGATATATCTCCCATTAAGATAAACTTATCATCAATTTTTGAGAAAGAAAGAGTTGATACTATTGATATGTTTGATGTGAAGGGACAGTATAATGTGAAGAGAGCATTAGAGGTTGCAGCCGCAGGAAGTCATAATATCCTGATGATTGGACCACCTGGAGCAGGAAAAACAATGCTTGCTCGACGGGTACCATCTATTTTAACTGAAATGACTTTGGAGGAAGCCCTAACAACTACCAAGATTCATTCCGTTGTTGGTAACCTACAATCAGAGCATTCACTTGTCGCAGTAAGACCTTTTCGCTCCCCTCATCATACTATTAGTGATGTTGCATTAATAGGTGGTGGTAGTTATCCTAAACCCGGTGAAGTTTCTCTTGCTCACAATGGAGTTCTATTTCTTGATGAATTGCTTGAATTCAAGAAAACCGTTTTAGAGGTTATGCGTCAACCTTTGGAGGATGGAATTGTAACAATCTCACGGGCAGTGCAATCTTTGACCTTTCCTGCCAACTTTATGCTTGTAGCATCAATGAACCCATGCCCTTGTGGATATTTTGGAAGTAATGTGAAAGGGCATGTTTGTACTTGCACACCAGCGATTATTCAAAAATATATTTCACGCATTTCTGGTCCACTGTTAGATAGAATAGATATTCATGTTGAGGTACCAGCAGTAAAGTATGATGAACTTTCTACGGATCCCAAAGGGGAGAAATCAGTAGATATACGAAACAGAGTGAATGAAGCGAGAAAAATTCAACTTGAGCGATTTGCTGAGAAAAAAAATATATTTTCAAATGCTAATATGGAGTCAAAACATATCAGGATGTATTGCAGGATAAACCAAGAATGTAAACAACTTTTAAAGATTGCCATTGAGAAACTTGGTCTTTCTGCGCGTGCGTATGATAGAATTTTGAAAGTATCTCGCACAATAGCTGATTTAGATAAAAGTATTGATATCAAACCTGAACATATAAGCGAAGCAATCCAATATCGTAGTCTTGATAGAAAGTATTGGTTATAAAGATATAATTAAATGATTACAAAAGAATTTACAAGGCAGATTGATTGGTTTTTGTTAATTATTCTAATACTATTACTGATTTTTGGTGAAATAACTATTTATAGTGCATCCATGCAAAGGACAGGTGAAAAAGTCATCCTGAGTGATCATTATAAAAAGCAGTTGATCTGGATGATGATTGGAATTGCAGTTTTTATACTTATTCTATATATTCCTGAAGTTATTATTGATATTCTTGTTGTTCCATTCTATGTAGTTACAGTATTGCTATTATTATTGATTCTATTTTTACCAGCAATCAAAGGAGTTCATCGCTGGATAAGTTTTGGAGGATTTGGGCTTCAACCTTCTGAATTTGCAAAGATCGCTACCATATTGCTCATAGCAAAAATTATTTCAAAACAATTTTTACAAAAGTGGAAGATAATTGTGTTTTCCTTTTTAATCATCTTACTTCCTTTATTATTGATACTTAAAGAACCTGATTTGGGAAGTGCTTTGATATTTTTTACATTTTGTCTTCCAATGCTCTATTTTGCAGGGATACCTTTTGTTGTTATTATTTTGTTACTTTCCCCACTTATCAGCATAATTGCAGGATTTTCTTTGGTTTTATGGATTATTTTTGACATCCTTCTATTGATAATTTTGTTGTTAAGAAAGTCATCTTTTGTTTTATCTGGGTTTATTTTTGCAGGTAATTTTTTCTTATCTTTTCTTACTCCTTATTTTTGGAATCATTTAAAAGGATATCAGCAGGAACGAATCCTCACATTTATTGATCCCTCACGAGATGTAATGGGTAGTGGATATCAGATAATTCAGTCTAAAATTGCCGTCGGTTCGGGTGGAATATTTGGTAAAGGATTATTCCGGGGCACTCAAAAGAATCTTGCTTTTTTACCTGAACAACGGACGGATTTCATATTTTCAGTTATTGGTGAGGAGTTAGGTTTTATTGGGTGTGCTTTTTTAATTTTGTTATTTTTATTATTGATTTGGCGAGGAATATGTATTCTTAAGAAAATTCAAGATAGGAGGAAACAATTAACTATTGCTGGGATACTAACTTGTATTATATGTCAGATAGTGATAAATATTGGAATGAATATCGGAATTTTCCCAGTGGTTGGAATTCCTCTCCCGTTTATAAGTTATGGTGGTAGTAATCTTATAGTAAATATGGCTTCAGTCGGGCTTGTTATAAAATTTGCAGCAGAAAGAGGGTTTATTGAATAAATACATTGGATTTCTTGCAGGTTTAAATAATACTAATATTTTTTTTTGAAATTATTTCACACTATAATTAAAAAAAGTAATAAAGGTTTAATATGAAAAATATTATTCAATTATGTATTAAAGAGCATATCAAAACAATTGATTCATTATTGGATTTTACTGAAGATTTGATAACTTCAGCAAAAGAGATGAGCCAAACCTTACAGAATGGTGGAAAGATTATGCTTTGTGGTAATGGAGGTAGTGCAGCAGATGCCCAGCATATTGCAACAGAATTTGTTGTGCGTTTTAGGAGTGATTTCAACAGACAATCTCTACCAGCCCTTGCACTAACAACTAACACTTCATTAATAACTGCTTGTGGGAATGATTATGGATTTGAAAATATATTTGCTAGGCAGATTGAAGGATTGGGTAATAAAAGTGATTTTTTGATTGGCATTAGTACAAGTGGAAACTCTTCAAATGTATATAAAGCTTTTGAAGTTGCCAGAGATATGGGAATTAGGACTTTACTTCTTTCTGGCAAGGATGGTGGTAAAATCAAGAACATTGCAGACATTTCTATTGTTGTTATTAATAATAATACAGCCCGAATTCAGGAAGCACACATTACAATTGGACATATCTTATGTCAGTTAGTGGAAGAAATATATTTTAAAAAAGAAATATGATAACAAGGAGATAAGATGGGAAGAAAGAAAAAATCAGAAGAAAAATATGTGTATGATGCAAAAAAATTCTGTGTTCCAGTAACTAAAATTGGAACTTTAGAAAGCATTCAGTTTGTAATTGATGATTTTATTGAAAAGAAAGTTACTTTTTGTGTTGATGGTAGTGGCGAAAGGTGGGAAGTTTGGAGAATTGAAGAGGAAGGTGATTCAGACAAAATAAAGAAAAAGGATTTTCCCAGAAAACCAAAATTCCTTTATATTAAAGGGAAAAAGATAGAATATGTGATAAAAGAATAAATAAATTATAAAATTAAAGTTAGAGGTAAAAATGTCCGAAATAGTATCTATTTATGGAAGAGAAATTTTAGATTCTCGTGGAAATCCTACAGTTGAAGTTGATGTTGTTTTGGAATCTGGGGCTTTTGGTAGAGGGGCTGTGCCTTCTGGAGCCTCAACAGGAAAATATGAAGCATTTGAGCTTAGAGATGGAGATCCTGACAGATATCACAGCAAAGGTGTGTTAAAAGCGGTTAAAAATATTAATGAAATAATCGCACCAGCATTGATTGGAGAAGAAAGTATAAATCAGGTCAGAATAGACAAAATAATGATAGATTTAGATGGTACTTCAAACAAGGAGAGGTTAGGAGCAAATGCTATTTTAGCTGTTTCAATAGTAATTGCTAGAGCATCTGCAAATGAATTGGGCTTGCCTATATATCGTTATATTGGTGGTGTCAATGCGAAAATTCTGCCAATTCCAATGTTTAATGTGCTTAATGGTGGTAAACATGTTGATAATAATGTTGATATACAGG
>DAOVPZ010000008.1 GCA_030628975.1 Candidatus Cloacimonadota bacterium | reverse complement strand
CTATAAATGGAAAGACCACAAATGAAAAGTGTATTTCAATCAATAAAGTTTTTACTGATAGCAGAAAGATTTGTGAAGAAGATATAAAAAATATAAATTCCATTTTTTTTGCACTTAAAGGAGAAAATTATGAAGGGCATAACTTTGTTTATGAAGCTTTGAATAACGGTTCACAAATTGCAGTTGTAGAATATACACCAGAGGATATTAAAGATGATAAGAAATTAATATATGTTGATAATACTTTAATAGCTTTAGGTAAATTAGCAAAATACTATAAAGAACAATTTGAATTACCTGTCATTGGAATAACCGGTTCAGTTGGTAAAACATTAACTAAAGAATTTGTTGCAAATGTTTTATCACAGAAATATATAGCCCACAAGACAAAAGGCAATCTCAATACTTTGGTTGGACTACCTTTAACAGTTTTTGAAATGAATGACTCTCATGAGATTTCTGTATTAGAACTTGGTACAAGTGAATTTGGTGAAATGAAAAGACTGACACAGATTTGCATACCCGACATTGCAATAATTACAAGTATAGGGGAATCCCATTTGGAATTTTTACGAGACCTTAAAGGTGTTTTCAAGGAAAAGTTTGATATTTTCAAATATTCTTCGAAAAACTGTTTGAAAATCTTTAATGGAGATATTAAGTTTCTGAAAAAATATACAGATTGTAAGCATTACATTTCTTATGGATTAGGTAAAAATGATTTTGAGCTTTCTTCAATATTGTTGGAAAAAGAGAAATATTCATTTAAATTGAATAAAGAGAAATATTATATTTACAATAATGTTAAACATAATATATTTAATGCCATTCCAGCAATTATTATTGGAAAAGAATTTGGTTTAACTCATAAGGAAATTCAAGATGGATTATCAAAAAAACTAGAAGTAAATTTAAGAATGGAAATACTGCATAATAAGATTAATGATTGGTTGGTTATTGCGGATTGTTATAATGCAAATCCTGTTTCAATGCGTGCAGCATTGAACTATTTAGATAAAACCACAAAAAGGTATAAGTATGCAATCTTAGGTGATATGTTAGAATTGGGAAACAAAAGTGTTGACCTTCACAAGGGAATTGGGAATTTTCTAAAAAATATCAAATTAGATAAGGTTATCTCTATTGGTGAATTATCAAAAAATTTTAATGGTAGTAACCATTATTATTCGACAAATGAATTTATTTATAATGGTATAAAAAATATATCTTTTCCGAGACAATCTGCAATTTTAGTAAAGGGTTCAAGAGCTTTAGAAATGGAAAAAATTGTTGAAAGGTTGATTGACTAATGTTTTATCATATATTATATCCACTTGTTAAGTATCATACAGTTTTTAATGTATTTCAATATATTACATTTCGTGCAGTAGGAGCCTTTATTACTGCAATTCTGATAGGTTTTATATTTGGTCCTAAAATCATAAAATTATTGCACAAATATCAAATTACAGAAACAATTAGTCATTATTTGCCAGATTCTCATAAGAAGAAAAGGGGAACACCTACAATGGGTGGCATAATAATCTGTTTAGGATTGATTTTATCCAGTCTTCTTTGGAATATTTTAACAAATACTTATGTCTTAATAGCAATATTAGTAACTATGTGGTTAGGTGGATTAGGCTTTTTGGATGATTACCTAAAAAATGTGCAACAGGCAAAAGAAGGCTTAATAGAAAAATATAAGATTTCAGGTCAGATTGTTTTAGGATTGATTATAGCATTTGTATTATATCTTGGATATGAAAAAACAAATGCGATTGCTCAAATAAATATACCATTTTTGAAAGATGTATCTTTTTCTTTAGGAATATTTTTTATACCATTTGTAGCTTTTTATATTACATTTTATTCAAATGCAGTCAATTTGACTGATGGATTAGATGGCTTAGCTGCTGGTTGTATTGCCCTAGCTGCTTTCGGTTTGGGGGTTATGTCCTATGTAAAAGGTAACATTGTTATAGCACAATATTTAAGAATTGAATTTATAAAAGAAGCTGGCGAACTTACAGTTTTCACATCTGCAATTATTGGTACAATTTTAGGATTTCTATGGTTTAATATTAAACCTGCTTCAATTTTTATGGGTGATACTGGAGCCCTTTCTATGGGAGGAATTCTTGCAGTGCTTGCAATTCTTATTAAAGAAGAGATATTTTTTAGTATTATTAGTGCTGTGTTTATTGTTGAAGCAGTTTCTTCTTTGGTTCAGAGATACTATTTTAAACATACTCGATTAAAAACTGGTGAGGGGAAAAGAATTTTTTTATGTGCCCCTATTCACCATCATTTAGAATTAAAAGGTTGGTCAGAAGAGAAGATTGTTATACGATTTTGGATTATTACAATGTTTCTAACTGCTTTAGGACTTGTAACATTAAAACTACGATAATATGAATTTCAAAAACAAGAGAGTTGCAGTTTTAGGTATGGCTTGTAGTGGCATTGCAGCAGCAATTAAATTAAAAACACTAAATGCAATCCCTTTTTTGTCAGAAATTAAACCAATAAATGAATCTGTCCCCGCGTTCGCGGGGATCGATACTCAATTTCTGGGAGATTATGAATATGAATTCGGAGGTCATTCTGAAAAAATTCTTGATTCTGATTTAATCATCATAAGCCCTGGTATTCCAATAAATATACCAATTTTAGAAAAAGCATTTAATAAAGGGATACCTGTTTGGAGTGAGCTTGAACTTGGATTCCAGATTGTGAAGAATTTTAAAACTAAAATAATTGCAATCACAGGTTCAAATGGTAAAAGCACTACAGCTACATTGATTTATCATATATTAATAAAAGCTGGAGGAAAAGCAATTCTTGCCGGAAATATTGGTCAGGCTTTTACATCATTTCCAATAGAAAAAGATTTATATGATTTTATCGTTTTAGAAGTTAGCAGTTTTCAATTGGATAAAATATTTGAATTTAAACCAGATATTGGTATTATTCTAAACATTACACCAGACCACTTAAATAGATATGAAAATTTTGATAACTATATCAAATCTAAATCAAAAATTTTATTAAACCAAACAGAAAATGAACTTGCTATTCTAAATTATGATGATTCTATTTGTAGGAATATTGCCACTGGATTTGATGTTAAAAGGGAGTTTTATAGTGTTAAAAAGTTGATTAATCCAAATATTTTTGTAAATGAAGATCAATTAATTTTTCATTTTCCTGAACATTCACATATCCAGATTGGTTTTCAAGATTTACCAATTATAGGTTTACATAATGTAAGCAATATCTCCGCATCAGCAATTGCTTGCTATCATTGTGGGTTAAATTCAAATGAAATCTCAGATGGAATTTTATCTTTTTCTGGACTTGAACACCGTTTAGAGCCAATTGCAATAATAAAGGATATTAATTTTATAAATGACTCCAAAGCCACAAACAGCGCTTCAGTAAAAACAGCTCTTCAATCTTTTGATGCTCCAATAAATTTGATTATGGGTGGTTCAAATAAGAATGAGGATTTTTCTAACCTGAAACCTTTCATAAAGAAAAATGTAAGAAATCTTATTCTTTTTGGAGAAACAAAAGATATTTTATATAAAACTTTTTCAAATGTTATTAATACCTATATTGTTGATAATTTGAAGAATGCTACTGAAAGAGCATTGGCTGTTGCTTATAAAGGTGATTATATTCTTCTTTCACCAGGTTGTGCAAGTTATGATATGTTTAAAAATTTTGAAGATCGTGGAAGAAAATTTAAAGAAATAGTTCTTTACTTACAAAGATAATATGAAAATTTCTACAAATATTATTGAAGATTCAATCATTTACATATGTATTATTTTGATTTTATTTGGTCTACTTGTCATTGGCAATATTAGTTCATTTCAATTCAACAGTAAGGATTTTTTAAAGCAATTGATATGGGTCGGGATATCTATAGGTTTCTTTCTTTTATTCTTATTAATAAATCTAGAGAAATTGAGAAAATTTGCTTTCCCACTTATTATTCTTGGATTATTTCTATTAATAGCAGTTTTTATACCACGGTTTGGAGTTTGTATAAATTACTCAAGTAGATGGTTAGATGTTGGTCCTATCACCTTTCA
Organism: Candidatus Cloacimonadota bacterium; assembly: GCA_030628975.1. Classification (GTDB taxonomy): domain Bacteria; phylum Cloacimonadota; class Cloacimonadia; order JGIOTU-2; family JGIOTU-2; genus JAGMCF01. Next base: position 11,301 of record DAOVPZ010000008.1, on the reverse strand, counting down.
ACCAAGCACCTTAGCACGACTAATCTTGATATTCTATCTTGTTCATTTTCTTGTAAAAAATAGGGATTTAATAGAAATATCAAAGCCAATTCGCTTTTTCAAAAACTTTATACCAACAGTTATTTTTACTCTGTTATACTTTTTACTGATTTATAAAGAGCCAGATTTAAGCACAGCTGCAATACTTTTTTTGATATATTTAAGCATATTATTTATAGCTCAAATAAAAGTATCAACTATTCTGTTAATAGCTTCTTTTGCAATTTTGGTGATAATATTGGTTTTCAAATACGGACCGGAATATAGAACAGCAAGGTATTTAGCATTTTCAAAATTTGCTTCTGGTAAACAATTAGATAAAGAGGCGGAGGAAAAATATTGCTATCAACCTCGTGAGTCACTAGTTGCCCTTTCTAATGGTAGATTATTTGGTAGAGGAAGCAATGATGGAAGAGCAAAACTTTTCTATTTGCCATTTTCAAAGACTGATTACATTTTTTCAATATTTGGAGAGGAATTTGGTTTTATAGGATCAACTTTTTTAATTGCTTTATATTTAATCCTTATTTTAGGTTGCTTTACATTAGCTCAAAGAGCTAATAACTTTTTTTATACACTTCTAATTGCTGGTTTCACTTTTAATTTTGCATATAATATTATTATTAATATTGGGGTTGTTATTAGTTTAATCCCTTCTACAGGTGTTAGTCTTCCATTTGTAAGTTATGGTGGTTCGGCTTTGCTGATTGATTCTATCTCGATCGCAACTATTCTTAATGCGAGTCGTAGAGCAAGATTAAATAACAAATCAATTTTGAGATATGCTTAATATTGCTATTGCTGCTGGAGGAACTGGAGGACATATTTTTCCTGGGATTTCTATTGCTGAAAAGTTCGTTAATCAGTTAGAGAATGTTAAGGTAATATTTATTGGTGCGAGGAATGGAATTGAGAATAAAATTATACCAAAATATAATTTTAATATTGTTCAGATGGATGTGCACAAGCTGTATCGTTACTTTATTTTAAGGAATCTATTATTTCCTATTTATTTAATTAGAAGCATCTGGCAAGCTCTAAGAATGTTCCACGATATGAATATTGATATATTTATTGGATGTGGTGGATTTGTATCTGGTTCTGCTGGTTTAGCAGCATTGTGGCTTCAATTGCCAATTTTTTTGCAAGAGCAGAATAGCTTTCCCGGAGTAAGCACAAGATTATTAGCAAAATCTTGTAAAAGGTTATATATCGGAAATCAGGAAGTTAAGCAATATTTAAAATCAGTTGAATCAAAAATAAAATATACAGGAAATCCAATTAGAGAGTTTAAAAAAGTTAGAAGACAGGAAGCTTTAACCTTTTGGAATTTTAAGGACAAGAAGACTATTTTTATTTATGGAGGTAGCCAAGGTTCACATTCGTTAAATATGAATTTTTCTGAAATTATTGATGATATATTAGAAAAAGATATTCAGATAATTTTTCAAACGGGTTTTTTTGATTTTGAGGAAATAAATAATAAATTTGGGAATAGAAATGGATTGGTAATTCAGCCATTTTTTGATAATATTGAATATGCCTACTCAGCATCTGATTTAGTAATTTGCCGTGCTGGTGCAATTTCCTTGACTGAAATTTCACATTTTGGATTACCAGCAATACTTATCCCATTTCCCTATTCTGCAGGGCAGCATCAACTAAAAAATGCTCAAAGTTTTGTGAAAAAAGGTGCAGCAGAAATGATTACTGAAGATGAACTGAATCCTAAATTACTTTTTAACAAAATCATTGATTTAATAAATGACAAGAATAGACTTTTGGACATGTCAAATTCATTAAAAAGTTTAGTAATAAATGATTCTGCAAAAAGAATTGTTGAAGATATAATACAGGTGAATCAGTTGAACCAGAGGGTTAACCGTTTATTTTAATATATTAGAGAATCTTCATGTTACTTCGTGGCTACAAAATCTAATAGGAGATGAATGTTAGGTAAAACTAAAAAATTGCACTTTATTGGAATCGGTGGTATCGGTATGAGTGGAATAGCAGAATTGCTTCTAAATTATGGATATAAAATCACCGGTTCTGATTTGTTGAAAACATCTGTTACGGAAAGATTAGAAAGGATGGGAGCAAAAATATATTATTGTCACAAATCGAAACATATTACTGATTCGGAGGTAGTTGTTAAATCTTCTGCAATTAAAGATGATAATATAGAAATTAAAACTGCTTTTACAAAAAATATCCCTGTAATTCGCAGAGCTGAGATGCTTTCTGAATTAATGCGAATGAAATATGGGATAAGTATAGCAGGCACACATGGTAAAACAACGACAACCTCAATGGTAGGTATGATCCTTTCTGAGGCTGATTTGCAACCTACACTAATTATTGGAGGGGTAGTAAGAAATTTTAACTCAAATGCAGTGCTCGGGAAATCAAAATATATTGTTGTAGAAGCTGACGAATTTGACCACTCCTTTCTTACATTAACTCCAATAATTGCAGGTATTACAAATATAGAAGAAGAGCATGTTGATTGTTACCCAACTATTGGAGAATTAGAAAATGCTTTTCTGCAATATGCAAATTCTGTACCTTTCTTTGGGTTAATTGTCGCTTGTATCGATGATAAGAAAATACAGAGAATAATTCCAAGATTTGAGAAGAGGTTGTGCACTTATGGATTGAATTCAAAGGCTAATGTAAGAGCAATTAATATAAAATTTAAAAATTTTACTTCTCAATATGATTTAATATGCGATAATAAAAAATTAGGCACAATTTATATTCAGTTACCTGGCATTCATAATGTTCAAAATTCACTATTAGCTGCAACTATAGCTTTGGAGTTGGAAATTCCATTTATTAATATTCGTAATGGTTTGGAGAAATTCAGTGGTGTATATCGAAGGTTTGAAAGGAAAGGTTTTATAAATGACATCTTAGTTTATGATGATTATGCACACCATCCAACAGAAATTAGAGTTACTCTAACAGGCATAAAATATGGATCAGTAAGAAGGGTTATAACTATATTTCAACCTCATCTTTACTCTCGGACAAAGTTGTTCTATAAGGAATTCGCCAAATCACTCTCATTATCAGATTTTTTGATTATTACAGATGTTTATCCTGCAAGAGAAAAACCAATTCCAGGAGTAAGTGGAAAATTAATTGCAGATATTGCTATTCAGAATGGATATAAAAATGTGATTTATATTGAAGACAAAAATGAAGTTCCATATAAACTATTGGAACTAGCAAAAAGTGGAGATTTTGTAATCACAATGGGAGCTGGAGATATTTATAAAATTAGTGAGAAATTTATATCTTTATTGAAGAAAGATATGCAAACTGATAATTAAAATTTTAAGTCGAATAGATTTAATATCTTGCTATGAAAAATTTAAAATTATTAAAGGATTTTATTGAAGCTAAAGATTTTGAAAAATATGTTCTTTTCAACATCCGCCAGCTGGCGGATTATACTACAATAAAAACTGGTGGATCTGCTGTATGTTTCATTGAACCACCGAGTTTAGATATTTTGAAGGATATTTTTGAATTCATTTGTAAGAATAATATTGAATTTAATATCATTGGTAATGGTTCAAACATTCTAATTTCAGACAAAGGCTTTGATGGTGCTGTTATTTCTATAAAAAATATTCCGAAGAAGTTATATTCTGAAGGTAATTATCTATTTGTCTCCGGAAACATTGAGGTGCCTTATCTTATTAAAATGTGTCAGGAATATCAGCTGAGTGGGCTTGAATTTTTAAATGGAATACCCGGAATGATGGGCGGAATGGTAGAAATGAATGCGGGTGCTTTCGATTGCTCAATAGGGGATAAAATTAAAGAAATTGTAATAATAAATGGAAAGGGTAAATTAGAAAAAATTTCTTCAAGTGATATAAAATTTGATTACCGTAAAATTAGTCTTAAAAAGAAGAACTATATAATTGTTGAAGCAATATTTGAAATGAAAAAGGAATCACAAAAGCAAATTAAAGATTTAAGTATAAAGTATCTTTCTCAAAGGAATTCAAGATTTCTTTTGGATTATTGTACATTTGGTTCGGTTTTCAAAAATAGTGATGATTATTATGCAGGTGAGTTGCTTGATAAATGCGGATTAAAAGGATATAGAATTGGTAATGCCCAGATTTTTGATAAGCATGCAAATTTTATTATTAATCTAGGTAATTCAACCTCTGATAATATTTACCAACTTATAAAAACAATGAAGAAAGAAGTATTTGATAAGTTTAATATTATGCTTGAACCAGAAGTTAGATTTTGGGGAGATTTTTCCAATGCATAATATGAGAAGAACATACAAGAATAAAAGCTATGTGCAAAAAAGGAATCTCTTTATTCCATTTTTTTGGTTACTAATATTATTCTTAGTATCAGCATTCACTTTTGCATATTTATCTCTTTATGGATTATCGCATTGGAAATTATTGGAAGTCAAAGAAATCAAAATCGAGGGAACTAAATATCTAAATAAAAACTCATTATATCTAAGATTAGCAAGTTTTGAAGGCCATAATCTATTTAAGATTAATGATAATATTATAAAAGAAATTTTATCAGAATATACAAGAATAAAATCTATTAAGATTATTCGTCAGCTTCCAAATAAATTAAAGATAATAATTCAAGAACGAATTCCAATAGCACATTTGGGTTCTAATAATGAATCGCAGTATATGATTGATAAAGAAGGCATGGTTCTGGATTATATTGATGATTATTCAATGAATGGTTTACCTATATTTAGTAGAATTAATACGAATAATTTGACATTAGGAAGAGTGGCTTGGGATAAAAATATAAAAATTCTTTTGGATATATATAATCATATTGAGAAGGTAAATCTTGATTTTCTTAAGAAAATTTCAGAATTTTATATTCAGGATGATGAAGTAATTTTAGCTGAAAATGAGAGAGGTGTAAAATTTTTATTAGGGTCAGAAGAATTCCCAGAAAGAATTGATAAATTGATTTTTGCTTATCAAAATTTTGGTATTGCAAATTTTTCTGAAATTGATTTGAGATTTTCTGATCCTAAAAATGAAATAATTATACTAAGATAAGATGGCAAAAGAAAAGATAATAACTGCCCTGGACATTGGAACAACCAAGATTTGTTGTCTTATCTCAATTATTGATAAGAACGATAAACTAAAAATCTGTGGGATTGGAGAAAATAAGTCGGAAGGACTTTCACAGGGAATTATAAAAAATATTCGTGCTGCATCTGATTCCATTGATAGGGCTATTAGAGAAGCAGAAAAAATATCAGGCAGGGACGCACAAAATGTATTTGTTGGAGTAGCTGGCGAACTTATTAGAAGTTTTGTAAGTCACGGTATTGCTAATATTGAAAGTAGAAGTAAATATTCCAATGAAATCAATGAATATGAAGTAACAGAAAATGAAATTGAGAAGGTTATTGAAGATGCTATAAAAAATAGACCAATCTCGGGTGATAGAAGAGTTATTCATGCTGAACCTCAGTTTTTCACAGTTGATGGTATTCCTGGTATTCTCGATCCAATTGGTATGTCTGGTAGGCGTTTTGAAGCTGATGTACATATTGTTACTGCTGATATCAATTCATTAAGTAATATTTACAGAAGTATTCAACGGATTGGTTTAAATGTCAAAGATGTTGTTCTTCAACCCATTGCTTCTGCTATGGCTGTATTAAATAAAGATGAAAGGGAATTAGGTTCTATACTTCTGGATATTGGTGGTGGCACTACAGATATATCAATATATTACAAAAATAGCATTAGATTTAGCTGTGTTATTCCATTCGGAGGAGAAAATATTACAAATGACCTTTCAGTTGGATTACGAACACCCAAAGATGAAGCTGAAAAAATCAAAATTGAATATGGATACGCTCGTCCTGAGCATGCAGATGAAAACATAAAGATTGAAATACCAGGTATTGGAGGTCGTCCTTCCACAAAACGTTCACAAAAATTTCTCGCTGAGATTATTCATCCTCGTATTCAAGAAATAGCAAATCTTGCTTATAATGAAATTAATAAAAGCAGATATTTAAATATGATAACTGCTGGTATTTCGATTTCTGGTGGAACAGCAAATTTGAGAAGTACTAATCAATTATTTGAAAAAGTATTTAATCTACCAACAAAAACCGGGTATCCTTCATTCACAGAAATTTATGGTGATACAGAAAGACTTTCAGACCCAAAATATGCTACTGGAGTAGGGTTATTATGTTGGGGTAAGAAAAATTTTGAGAAAGACCCTTTTAGTAGAAATTCTAAAAAATCACTTATTGAAAGAATGATTTCAAGAATTAGAGATTGGTTTACCAGTCAAAATTTTACTTAGAATTATGTATGTTTAATCAATTTATTTTTACATTTGAGCCTGAGGCTCATCTCCGCCCAACGCGGATCCCGATTTTTTTATCGGGAAGCCTCTGGCTGAACTGATATGAGGTTATAATGTTAAAATTTAGTGATTCATTAGATGTCCCCGATTTAATCGGGGATTCGAAAATTAAAATCATTGGAATTGGCGGAGCAGGAAATAATGCCATAAATACAATGATTGGAAACAAACTTACTGATGTTGAGTTTGTTGCGATTAATACAGACTTGCAAGTACTTAATAATTCCTTGGCGGAAACCAAAATTCAAATAGGCAAGAAATTAGTTAAAGGATTTGGTGCTGGTGGAAATCCCGAGATTGGGACATTAGCAGCAGAAGAAAATGAAGAAGTCTTAAGAATGGTTATTTCAAATGCAAAAGTAGTTTTTATTGCTGCTGGAATGGGTGGTGGAACAGGCACAGGAGCCGCTCCAGTGATTGCAAAAATTGCTAAAGAAAATAATATTTTGACTATTGCTATTGTAACATACCCTTTTATTTGTGAGGGAAAGATTAGACGAGATAATGCTGATAAGGGAATAAATGAACTAAAAAATAATATAAATTCATTAATAGTTGTTCCTAACGAGAGATTAAAGGAAAAGTTTGGAGAAATAGAACTTATTGAAGCTTTTAAGAAAGCTGATGCAGTTCTTTATAATGCTGCAAAATCTATATCCGATATCATAAATAAAAGAGGGTATGTTAATGTTGATTATGCAGATGTAAAAACTGTGTTGTCATATATGGGATATGCACTTATCGGTTTTGGAAGAGCTGAAGGAGAGGATAGAGCTGAGAAAGCTACTTTAGAAGCAATATCAAATCCATTAATAAGTAATATCTGTTTAGCTGAATCCAAAGCGATACTGTATAATGTAACCACTGGCTATGATTTAAAAACATCTGAACTCGATAAAGTGGCATCTATTATTAGCAAAGAAGCTAATGAAAATAAGAATATTATTTTTGGATTAGTTTATGATCAAGAGATGAAAAACAAAATGGATATCGCAATAATTGCTGGTGGAATACCTGAATCAGATACAGAATTGCTACCAATTGAGCAAATCAAAAAGAAATCTCATGAAGAAGAAATATCTGAAATTAAGCAAATACTTGAAAGAATTCATCAATCTGAAAAATTGTCACCTTATGAACAAGAAGGAATATACAAAACATACTCTAATAAAATTGAAAACAGAAAAGAAAATAGAAAATTTTCCAATTTCTATAATGATAAAGAACATAATTAAAATGTAAGATTAAAGGTGAATCCAATTGATTATTAATTATATTATCCACCTTTTGATTTATAGTATAGCTGTATATTTGGTTAGTAAGTTTACAAAACTTATTTCTATTAAAGATTTCAAAACAGCATTGTTATTTTCTATTGTACTTGGAATTGTAAATACAGTAATAAAACCAATTTTTCTTATCCTTACTTTTCCAATAACTATTATTACATTTGGAATTTTTTTGATATTTATTAATGGTCTTATGTTGATGATATCATCTGCATTTTTTAAGGATATAAAAGTTAAAGGTTGCTTTTCCGCAGCTTTAGCGAGTATATTAATTTCTGTAATAGTTTATATTTTGGAATTATTTATTATCGTTTAAAAAGAAAGATATAACTTACAATTGAAAACAATAATTTATTAAATGAAGAAAGAGGTATTAAATGAAAACAAAATTAGTTGCTTTATTATTGATTGCTTGTTTACTGGGATTGATAGGTTGTAGTAAATCTTCAACCAAACCCCAAAATGAACCACCAGTTATAATCGGATTAATTGCAGAACCAGATACGATTGGAACTTCTCAAAAAGCAATACTAACATGTTTTGCAGATGATCCAGATGAAGATAGTCTTAGTTATATTTGGGAAGTTATTGCTGGTTCTATTAGTGGAACAGGTCCGACTGTTGAATGGACTCCACCGGACACAACTGGCACATTTTCAATAATATGTATTGTTGATGATGGGAATGAGGGTCAAGATACTGATGATGTGAGTATTCATGTTATAAAAGTGCTATATCGTGTTACTAAGATATTAGATTATAACGCGAGTATAATTCCTGAATTGCAAGTTTATCGGGATAGTTTTAGGTATAATGCAAAGAATAATAGAATTCGTAATGAAATTTTTGATGCAAATGATGAATTTATTGGTCTTGAGTTATATGAATATAATGAAGAATACTTTCTTACTAAAAGATCAAATTTTATACCATCAGATTCAATCCATACATTAAATTGGTATAGAACAAATTATCAATATGATGAGAATGAACCTACTCGATGTGATATTTTTGACAATAGTGGTGAACAAATTGGGTATCTTATTTGGGAATATGATAACAATGGCATGTGGATGAAATTGGAGGAATATAGTGTAAATGATTCATTGTTGAATTATTGGGGAAATTTTGAATATGATGAGAATGGTGTTTTTAGCAAATGGTATTGGTTTGATTCAAATAATAATCTGATTAGATATAGAGAGTGGGAGTTTGAAGAGATTCAAATATATAAAGATTGATTATTGGAACTTGAATTAAGTCAAGCAAAGCGAAACTTGATTTAAGCTCAAATTATTTAATGTTCACATAGGTTTTCGCCAACAATAAGTTTGTTGTTTAAATAATCCAGAACCAGTTCTTCAGGTTGTTTCTGTTCAGAACCAACACAAACTTCTATATTATTTTGTTGAAATAATGACTGAGCTCTCATCCCCATTCCGCCAGAAATAATATGTGTTACACCTTGTTCATGAAGCCATCTTGGAAGCACCCCTGGTTCATGCATTGGTGGTTCAACAAATTGACTGTTTGTTATTTCAGTATTTTCAACTTCAATTATAGCAAATTCTTCACAATGTCCAAAATGAGCACATAGTTTTCTATCTATTGTTGGTATTGCAAATTTAAGCATATTGTCTCCTCTATATTGTAACACAAATGTCTCATTTGCGAGATTCGATTTATTAGGAAGTTACACCTTTTCTATCTTTTTAATTACTCTATCCACAATTTTAACCATTGACTTTGCAGATTCTAACTCTTTAAAATCTTTTATGTAGGCTTTACCTTTGTCGCAGGTTTCTACAATTTTTTTATCAATTGGTATCTTACCTAAAATCTCCACGCCGAAATCTCGTGCTGCTTTTTCTGTACCAGTTCCCTCGAAAATATCTATATAATTTCCACAGTGTGGACATTTAAAAGCTGTCATATTTTGCACGATTCCAATAATAGGAACATTAAGTTTTTTAGAGAAATTAATTGTTTTTCTTGCATCAAGAAGAGCAAGGTCTTGTGGAGTAGATACAATTATTGCACCATCCAATTGGCCGATAATCTGAACTGCAGAAAGTGGTTCATCCCCTGTACCTGGAGGGCTATCAACAATTAAATAATCTAAAGAAGGCCATTCAATATCCTGTAAGAACTGCTTTATCAATTTCATTTTAAGTGGTCCACGCCAGATTACTGGATTATCAGGACTGCCCAGAAGTGTGGCGATTGTTAAGGCATATAAATTCTCATTTACTTTAATTGGTTCAGGTCTATCTCCTGGTCGGTTTGGTCTTAATAATTGCCCCTCAATCCCAAGTAATTTTGCAATTGAAGGTCCATGAATATCTACATCAAGAATACCAACCTTCTTTCCATTTGCTGCTAAACCATATGCTAAATTAACAGCAATGGTACTTTTACCAACACCACCTTTTCCACTGAGAATGATTATCTTATGCTTGATTCTTTCAATATTCTCTTTGAGATATCTCTCCTGTTTTTCTTTTTCAGCGTTCATATTTTTTTCCATTATGATTTTCTCCTATGAAATATTGAGCCACAAAATTTCACAAAAAAACAAAAATCTTTACTCACCACAGAGACACAAAGGTCGCAGAGATATTCTATTTATTTTTTAACAGAATATTTGCTTTCGTGTTCTTTTGTGTGTTTTCGTGGCTTCTCATAAATAATTACATCCAATGTCCTGTAACATTTGGTCTTGAGATTTCCTTTAACTTATTTTTCTTAAAAGCTTCGTAAGCTTCTCTTACTGTCAAATTTTCTTCTGCGAGATACATTTTTATACCTGCAGAATTTAATATTTGAAATGCTCTTGGACCCATATTTCCTGTTACTAACACATTAACTTTTAGATTAATAATACTTTGTGCAGTCTGGACACCCGCACCATGTAATGCTTTGACATTTTGTTCATTGGAAACATAATATTCTGTTTGAGAGTCTTCACTATACATGAAAAATCCAATTGCCCGGCCGAAACGGGTATCTACTTGAGCATCCCAGCCTTTGTCCGTTGTTGTAAATGCTATCTTCACTTTTCCTCCAATTATTCAACCACGAGAATTTCACGAGAATTTACACTGGAATTTACAAAGGTTTAACATATTTAGCTATAAGTAATAATTATCAATCTTGTGCATATCTTGTGTTATTCTTGTGGTTTTATTTTTCATAATTTTGTTTGTATGTTTGTCCAACATTCTTCTACATATTTATCAATGTCTAAATTATCAAATTCCACCACTGTTTTTCTTAAAACTAATGATTTTGGGAAAGCATCAGAATAAGGAATTTTTCCTATTATTTTTAAGTTATTCTTATTGGAATAATTTTCAATCTCTTTTGATATTTCTTCATTTATATCATACTTATTAATAATACATCCAGCAGGATAACCAAAATGTTTTACTAGTTCAAGAATTCTTTTCAAATCATAAAAACCAGAAAGAGATGGTTCGGTTACAATCAGAACATAATCTGCATTAGAAAGAGAAGCGATTACTGGACAGCCAATTCCAGGTGCTCCATCTGAGAT
>DAOVPZ010000009.1 GCA_030628975.1 Candidatus Cloacimonadota bacterium | reverse complement strand
GGATTATCAGGTCATCTGCCAATACAGATGATAACATTAAACCCAATGAAATAATAATTCCGATAAATATTAATAGAATTTGTTTTTTCATAGGATAATACTCCTTTCTTATTTTTTTATCCTCTAATTTCTTCTAAACATAAAACACAATAGCTTGTAACTAAGACTTTGTTATTTTCTCTCCATCTTCCATTTTCATTCTGCCACCATCCTTCTTCACTCTGAATCTTTAGAATTTGATTAGCTAACTCTCTTCGCCAATTGTGTTTTACATTATTGTTATCAACAATAATATCCTCACCATAAACCCTTAATGCCCTTGCCATCGTATGATAGTAATAAAACAATCCTTGATTACCCATTTTAGGTGTAGTTTCAATAACATAATTATTTCTTATCCAATCAAAGGCAGCTTGAACTCGCTGGTCATCTTTATTGAGTTTTGCATAAATCATACTCTTCAAACCAATATAGGTCATACTACCATAAGATTCAACACCACCTGCTTTACTTTTTCCAGCTTCATACATAAATCCACCATCATCTTTTGAATATCCTTCTGGATTATAAGCTTTCAAATTTTGACATCGTTGTAGGAAAACAAGTGCTCTTTCAAAAAATAGTTCCTTTGCTTCTTTGTTTTTAACTTCTTGTTTTTGATGGTTCTCAATATCAGTTGGAATTATTTCTTTTTCTATTAACGATTCAATTACCCATTGCATATTAGATAAGTCGGGTCTATTATCGCTTCTATCATACCCAATTCCACCATAATATAGACTGTCAGGTGAATATCCCTCAGACTCATCAAGTTGAATGCCTAATAAGAATTTTTCAGCTTTATCAATTAGTTCATCATATTTTGGATCATTAGCTTCTTTCAGTGCCATTAAACAAATTGAAGTATTGTAATTAGGAAGATCTCCAATATGGATTGCTCCGTCCAGTTTAGCACAACTACTAATAAAACTCAATCCTTTTGCTACAGTTCCAAAATTTGAAGTAATATTAGGATTACTTCGCAACATAGCAACTACAACCAGAGCTGTGATTGCAGGATAGTGTTCCCAACTCCCATCTTCTTTTTGTTGAGCTTCTAACCATGTTAATCCTAATTTAATAGATTGCTCAATTTCTCTTTGTAAAGATAGATTAATTTTTGCAAATGAGGTGGAAATGAATATAATTATTAACAACAAAAGGATTGAAATCTTTTTCACAAATTTACCTCCTTTCGCAACAATATCATGCCGCTAATATTTTTGTACTTCATTTTAATTTTTGGGTTTAATTATGATTTTAGCCTTTGTTCCTTTACTTGGAACTATTTTAGAATTAACCACATAAAGCATGTCATCATTTCGTGTTTCTAATGGATTATCAATGATCGAATATGGGTCATAATATGTTGTAATAATTGATTCTTCAATATCAGCCATAAAATTTCCTCCAACAAACATTGATCCCAGGAAGATCCAAGGGGTTTTCATCATTTCTTTTTCTTTAATAACATTATAAGCTAATTGTTCAATTCTAACATTTATTGTGTTATTCAGTGAATCAATCCATTCAGCAAAAATTAATAAAGAATCACTCTGAGGAATCTTATTCTTATCTTGAAAATCTGAATTTTGCTTGCATCCAAATCCTAACAAAAGTAATGCGACCTGAAGATGCGAAGGCACAATATCTGTTTTCAAAACACTTTCATGTAATTTGCCATGCTTTCCACACAAAATCAATTCTATCAGTCCTTTTTCCATATTAAATTCAGCTGGAAAAATGATTTCTCTCTTTTCCTTGTTTATAGTTATATTTCCAATTTTGTATAAATCATCATTAATTTTTTTAATAGTAGAATTTTGAATTTCATCAGCAATTAAAATATTAAAAAATAAAAAAGTAAACGATACAACAATAATAATAAATTTTGGCACTTGTCACCTATTATTAAATAATGATATTATTAATTATAATTAAAATTTTAATATATAAAAATTTTAACAAATAACAAAAAAAATACAATATTCTTTTATTAACATTCAAAATATTGTCAAGTTTTATATAAAAATATTCAATTGAAATTATTTTATATCTAATTAAAAAATAATATAAAAAATTACAGCTATTGATAGAATGTATAATCAATTCATTTTATCATATTTTTCTTTAAACTTTTTTATACTTTTATAAATGGATATAGCAGATCCCTTTTGAAAATTGTCTGATTTTAATCTTTTCTCATCAGATTTATTAGAAAGAAATGCAACTTCAACCAATATTGCAGGCATAAAGGCACCCCTAAGCACATAAAAATTTGCTTGTTTTACACCTTTATCTTTAGTATTTAATTCTTGAACTAAATACTTCTGACATATTTCAGCTAATTCACTACTTTCAATCAAATATTCATTCTGACGCATATCATAAAGAATAAAGTCTAAGTCGGAATATCTTTTTATGCTTTCAGGATCCTCAAATCTAATAGCATCATTTTCCATAGCTTCAACTGCACGGGCTTCATCAGTTTGAGCTGTTGAAAGGTAATATACTTCTGTTCCATTAACTTTTTTATTATAAGCTGCATTACAATGAATGCTGATGAATAGGTCTGCTTGATGATTATTTGCAAAATCTGTTCTATCACCAAGTGAAACAAATCTATCCTTATCTCGAGTAAGAAATACTGTAACATCAAGATTTTTTTCAAGAAGTTCTTTTGTTTTCTTTGCAATGTTTAAAACTATATCTTTCTCTTCTAATTGTAGATAGCTTCCAACTGCACCTGGATCCTTTCCGCCATGTCCAGGGTCAATCACAATTCGTTTGATTAAGTATTGTTCCATTGATGCAAGGTTTACAATTATTCTGCTTTTATCAATTACAATAAACTCCTGGAAAAATTTATTAACACATAGTTTTAAAAAATGTTTTGGAATATAAAAATTACCACTTTTAATTATAATCTTATTAAATAGATTATAATTTTTATTACCAAATTTTACCCATTTATTATCAAAAAAGAATCTACATTTTTTATTAAAAACTGTGAAATTTATTGTTTGTGAGTTTGGCTCAATATCTATCTCACCCTCGAAAATCCGAGCTAAATCATGAATATCAAAATAACTACTATTATTAAATTTGTATATTTGTAAATGGTCTTTCCTTGAGGAGTTTACATAAGATACAGATAATTCACCTGCAAAAAGTGAAATTGTGAAAAACATAAAAGCGACTATAATTATAATTTTTTTCATATAAAATCTATTATTTTATATCTCTTATTTTTCTTTGTGCCTTTGTGTTTACTCTAATTTTTTTGTCAATTTATTTACACTATCTTGCCTCGTTACTAAGCCCTCCCCAATTGAATTGGGGATTGGGAATGAAGAAATCACTTTTCATTAGAACCTTTTCTCAATTTTATAACATTTTATCCATTTATTATTGACACCCTGACTTTTAAATTTGAAATTTGATTTATTATGAGAGAAAAATTATATATAATTGATGGAACTGCTTTTATTTATCGCTCTTTTTACGCTTTCAAGAATAGACCGTTAATTAACTCAAAAGGAGAGAATACAAGTGCCATTTTTGGATTTTTACGCACAATTGTTTCAATAATTGAAAAATTTAATCCAAAATATTTTACTATTACATTTGATGAAAGAGAACCTACCTTTCGACACAAAAGATATCCTGAATATAAAGCTACAAGAGACAAAATGCCTGAAGAATTGATCGAGCAATTAGAACCTATTCAAGATTTGGTGATGTCTGCCAATATTCCACATTTATCTCTAAAAGGATATGAAGCTGACGATATTATTGGAACTCTGTCTCAAAAATTCTCTGACAAATGTGATGTTGTAATCGTATCTGGTGATAAAGATTTTTATCAACTTGTGAACAATAAGGTTAGTTTATACGACTTGTCAAAAGATAAGTATATTAGCAAAGAAGAGGTAAAAGAGAAGTTTGGCACAACTCCAGATAAGGTAATAGATATTCTAGCATTAACTGGCGATTCTGCTGATAATATTCCGGGAATCCCGAAAGTTGGAATCAAAACTGCTATTAAACTGATGCAACAATTTGGAAGTCTGGAAAATATTCTGGCAAATAACGAAAAAATAACACAAAAGCATATAAAAGAAAATGTAGAAAAATTCAGCCAACAGGGAATTTTATCAAAGGAATTAGTTACCATCAACCGCAATGCACCAATAGATGTATCACTGGAAGATTTAATCCTTCCAAATATTTTTAGTGAAGACCTAAGAAAATTCTGTGAGCGATATGAACTGAATACATTCCTGAAGTACTTTTCTACCAGAGGTAGAACCTTTGGAGATACTAAAAAAGATGTCTCCCCTATCGAAAAAATTAAGTATTGCTTGGTCGATAATAAATCTCTATTTGAGAAACTCTTATCACAATTACAAAAACAAGAAAAAATCGCAATTGATGTTGAAACAGATTCTTGTAATCCAATAAACGGAAAAATAGTTGGTATATCAATTTGCTTTAAAGCAGATAAAGCCTATTATTTACCAATTAGGCATAATCTTGGCAAGCAACTGGATACTGGTTATGTCTTAAGCTCCTTAAAGCCAATTTTAGAGGATGATAGAAAACATTTCATAGGTCACAATATAAAATTTGATTATATGGTTTTCCAAAATGAAGGGATTGAAATAAAAAATTTATATTTTGACACAATGATTGCCTCTTATCTCCTTTCACCTGAGGAACATCGGCATAATCTTGATACGGTAAGTCTAAGATATTTGCATCATAAAATGATTCCTATTGAAGAACTTATTGGCAAGAAAGGAAAGAACCAGTTATGTTTTACTGAAACCTCCATTGAAGACGCAGCAAAATATTCCGGAGAAGATGCTAATATTACTTTTAGGATATGGAAAGTTTTTGAGAAAAAGTTAGCGGAATTGAATATGCAGGATCTATTTTTTAAGATTGAGATACCTCTCATTAAGACTCTTGCAAATATGGAAAGGAACGGAATCTCGGTTGACCAGATTTTCTTTGCAAAATTATCAAAGGAATTAGAAGTTAAACTTGCAGTTCTCCAAAGAGATATTCATCAAATTGCTGGGGAGATTTTCAATATTGACTCTCCATTGCAATTATCAAAAGTGCTGTTTGAAAAATTAGGTTTACCCGTTGTTAAAAAGACCAAATCTGGCTATTCAACTGACATAAATGTATTAACTAAATTAAGCAGGGATTATGAAATTGCACAAAACCTTATACAATATCGTCAGTTAAAGAAACTAAAATCTACTTATTTAGATGCTTTGCCAAAATTGATTAATTCCAGAACTGGACGGATACATTCTTCATTTAATCAGACAGTAACAGCAACAGGAAGACTTTCAAGTTCCGAACCAAATCTGCAAAACATCCCGATACGAACTGAAATCGGTAGAGAAATGCGAAAAGGTTTTGTTCCTCAGCATACTGACTTTTCCATCCTCTCTGCTGATTATTCTCAGATAGAACTGCGAGTTATGGCAATAATTTCTAAGGATGATAATCTTATCGCAAACTTTAAGAAAAGTGGAGATGTTCACGCTCAAACTGCATCTTTGGTATTTGGACAAAATGAAAAGGAAATAACACCCGATCAAAGGAGACAAGCAAAGGTGATAAATTTTGGTATTATGTATGGAATGGGTTCGTATTCTCTATCACAAGACTTACGGATTTCAAGAAAGGAAGCACAAGCATTTATTGATAACTATTTCTCACATTATTCGCAGGTGAAGAATTATATAGATAAGACAATTGAATTTGCTCATAAAAATGAGTATGTGAAAACACTTTTTAATCGTCGTCGATACTTGACTGGAATAAACAGTCGTAATCATCAAATCCAGGCATTCGCAGAAAGAACTGCTATAAATATGCCTATTCAGGGAACTGCAGCAGACATTATAAAAATCGCTATGAACAACATCTATCAAAAGATAAGAGATAAGAGTGATGAAATTAAAATGATAATCCAGATTCACGATGAACTTGTTTTTGAAGTCAAGACTAAACTTATTAATAAATATAAAAAAATTATAAAAACCGAAATGGAATCTGTTCTACCACCTGAATATAGTGACATTGTATCTCTTGTTGTGGATATAGGGTATGGTAAGAATTGGTTGGAAGCACATTAGATTTGTGTGATTAAAGATACATTCTAAATGGAAAACATATATTTAGTCCCAATCGGAGAGATTGATAAAGCATTATTAGAAAAACTTATAGAACCTTTACACGATAGATTTAAACTAACTGTTGAAATTTCCGCTTCTTTACCTATACTTGAAGAAGCATATAATTTTAAAAGAAATCAATACTTAGCCTCCCCTATTTTGGATCAATTAAAGAAGAATATCCAACCTGATGCCAAGAAAACACTTTGGATTATTGATAAAGATCTTTATACTTATGGACTTAATTTTATATTCGGATTGGCAGATATAAAAGGACAAGCATGCTTAATTTCTATTATCCGTTTAAGAGAAAGTTATTATGGTAAAAGTGAAGATAAAGAGTTATTTTTTGAAAGAGTTCTGAAAGAAGCGGTTCATGAATTGGGACATA
Source organism: Candidatus Cloacimonadota bacterium (assembly GCA_030628975.1). GTDB lineage: Bacteria > Cloacimonadota > Cloacimonadia > JGIOTU-2 > JGIOTU-2 > JAGMCF01. The sequence goes on along the minus strand of DAOVPZ010000009.1, from coordinate 8,761 downwards.
CATTTGGCTTAAGACATTGCGAGAACCCAAAATGTGTAATGCATTTTTCCAATTCTTTACTTGATACTGATATAAAAGAAGCTGATTTTTGTGATAGACATCAAGCTGAATTGGAAAAGAAACTTTAACTCTCTTGAAAAGTTAAATTTTACTACTTTAGGATCAATGTCTAATTACAAATACCAAATTTTCACCCTTCGCAGTAGCAGTTCATCCTTCGTAGTACTACGGAGAATGGATGCTACTGCTCCGGAAAACGGGTCTAATAAAATTTCAAATGACGAATTTCAAAAATCTTGTTCTCCAACTATCTGCTCTTTCCATGATTGGATATTCTTGCCCCGTTAGATAGTAAAGATGGTAGAAATTATAACTTTCTTTGAGTAGAAAGGTGTTAGGGCCTAAATTGGAAAATATAAATCATTTATCAAACGGGGTGAAGATTTTAACATTTTATTTGTTCACCCCGTTAGATAGTTTTACTGTTTGATATAGTAAAAAAATCTAAAAGGATGAATATCTTACGGGATAAATTTGGCATTAGGATTTAGAAATTATTCAGTATCTCTGTGATTAATAAATAGATGTATAACATAATTGATTTAAATGACATACCAAGCATTTTTAGAAAATGATTTCACTCCTTTTGACCCTCTTCTTTTAACTGAAGAAACAGAAAAAATTGTATGTCAGAATCTCTCTCGCAAATACACAAGTTTTTACTGTACAGGTGTTTATGGTGGTATTTCTACTGGCTATCTTTGTGGATGTTGTCTTAGGTGCATTTTTTGCTGGGTAAGTCTATCCCGTGATTTCCCATTCAAGTATGGTAAGTTTTATACACCTAAAGAAGTTGTTAATAGATTGATTTCCAATGCAAAAAAGAAAAGAATTAATAAACTAAGAATATCTGGTGGAGAACCAACTATCTGTAAAGAACATCTTTTAGAAGTCTTGAATTTAATTAATGAAACAAGTTACTTTTTTATTTTAGAAACAAATGGTATTCTTTTGGGACATGATATAGAATTTGTTAAAGAATTAAAAAAATACAATAATTTATATGTAAGGGTATCACTTAAAGCAGGAACACCAGAAGGATTTCAAATAAGAACCGGAGCACAAGGGAAATTTTATGAACTCCCCTATCGTGCTTTACAATATTTAAGAGAAGCAGGAATATACTTCCGGGCTGCATCCATGAGTGACCCGAGACTAATGCCAAAAGAAGAAAGAAAACGAATGATAAAGAAATTAGATCAGATAGGTTATCATGACTATCTTGAAGAAGAAATTTGTGATCCTTATGACACATCGATTCTAAGATTGAATAAAGCAGGATGGAAAATTTTTTAGTTAATATGAGGACTTATTACAATTTATAGATCTACAATATTAAAATGACCAAATGTAAAATTTGTGGAAAAGAATCACTTCTCATTGCTCAAACTTTAGGGGTTTGTTTGGATTGTATAAGAGGAAGATTTGAAGAATGCCTTCCTTTTATCCAGGATGCACACAAAAAGAGCAGAATTAAGTTTGGTTTACCTGCTGAGCCCCCTCGAAGTCAATCTGGAATAAAATGTAATATCTGTATAAATGAATGTGAGATTCCAGAAGGAGAATATGGATACTGTGGCTTGCGAAAAAATGAAGATGGAAAATTAGTTCATTTGGTAAATAAAGATGAAGGAAACTTAGAATATTACCATGATCCATTGCCAACTAATTGTGTTGCAAGTTGGATTTGTGGAGAGAAAGAAAGTTATGGTAATAAAAATCTAGCTGTATTTTATAATGGATGCTCGTTTAATTGTCTTTATTGCCAGAATTGGCATTATAGAGAAAATATTTTTCATCAAAGAAGAATCACTGCTCAAGATTTGGCAAATCAAGTTGACAATCGCACTAAATGCATCTGCTATTTTGGAGGTGACCCTACTCCACAAATAGAGTATTCAATAAATACAGCCAAAATTGTTTTAAGCAAAAGAAAAGTAAGAATCTGCTGGGAAACTAATGGTTGTATGAATACTTCTTATTTAAAGCAGATTGCTGAACTTTCTTTAGAATCAGGAGGGTGTATTAAATTTGATTTAAAAGCATATCATGAAGAGATTAATATTGCTTTATGTGGTGCAAGCAACAAAAGAACTCTTGAAAATTTTAAAATATTAGCTGAATATGATAAACAACGAGATAATCCTCCTTTTCTTATTGCTTCCACATTGCTTGTGCCAGGATATATTGATGTAGAGGAGGTATCCAAAATTTCTCAGTTTATTGCTGAACTCAATCCAGAGATTCCTTATTCATTATTAGCTTTTTATCCTTGCTTTTATTTTAGTGATTTACCAACTACTTCGAAATCTCATGCAGAAGAATGTAAAGATGTAGCATTAAAAAATGGGTTAAAGAATGTAAAAATTGGCAACCTACATCTATTAGGTGATGCATATTGAAAAATTAAATTACAAATTACAATCCCCGATTTGATCGGGGACAAATGTCAAACAAAGTTCAAAGCCCAAATGACAAATTCACCCCGTTGGATAAGCTTTTCTATCCAACAAGGGTAAAACTTTTATCTACCAGGGTGAAGTCCAGAAGGGAAAAGCGTAGGATTGGTTGATATTTGACATTTGGATTTCATTTAAAATTTGGATTTTGAAATTTGGGCTTTGCACAATTAAGAAAAGATATGAAATACATCTGTATAGAGTATTTGACTAATGAGGATATTTTCAGGTGAAAATAAAAAAGTTACACGATTGGCAGGTCTCACCTCAAGAAGCTATCAATATTCAAAATAAGCTTAAAAATAAGGTTATTCTTGCCAGTCCTTATCAATCTTTAGAAGAAATCAAAACAGTTGCTGGTTGTGATGTAAATTATGAGAAAAAGAGTGCAATTGTGCAAGCAGCAGTTGTTTTAATTCGACTCAAAGATTGGACAATTATTGAAAAGGTTATAATTAAAAAACCATTAAAACAATCCTTTCCATATATCCCGGGTTTGTTATCTTTCAGGGAAGCACCTTTATTGCTATTAGCTTTTCAAAAGATAAAGGGAATTCCCGATGTGATCCTTTTCGATGGTCATGGAATAGCACACCCTCGACAGTTAGGATTAGCGACACATATTGGAATACTGATAAATAAATCAACCATCGGTTGTGCTAAGTCTTTACTCTGGGGAGAATATAACGAACCAGAAAATCTAAAAGGAGCATATTCCTTTTTAACTGATAAAAACCTTAAGGTGATTGGAGCAGTTTTACGCACAAGAAAGGATGTTAAACCTGTTTTTGTATCCTCTGGATATAAGATAAATTTGGATTTAGCTGTTGAGGTTGTAGAAGCTTGTTGTAAGAAATATAGAATACCCGAACCTTTAAGATTAGCACATTATTATTCAAAAACTAAGCTTCATTAAGCTAATAATCAAAAATAAGCAATTACTACTCATCGACATAACCCTCTTTACATTATCTCTTAAAAATATTGACCAAATTATATTATTTTCAAGCATTTTGTAAAAATAATTATTTAAACATAGATTGAAAATAGAAAGCAATGCAAATTAAATTAAAATATGGTAAAGATTACAAAGATCTTAACATTTCATCAAATAATATTGTTGATATTCTTGAGATAAAATCTATTCATGGTCATGAGAATCCTTATAAATTGGTTAAACAAAAACTCAACTCCCCTATCGATTCAGAACCTCTTTCCCTATTAATAAAAGAGAGAAATCCAAAAAATATAGTTATTATTATCAGCGATATTACTCGCCCGGGACCTTTTGCAGAATTACTCCTCCCAATGATAGATGAGATATTACAAACTGGAATTGAAAAGGATAAGATACAACTTGTTATTGCTAATGGCACTCATAGAAAAATGACAGAAAATGAGATGAAGTTTCAATATGGAGATTGTATTGTAGATAATTTTTATATTCAGAATCATGACTGTAGAGCTGATGATTTGGTTTCTTATGGTAAAATGAAATCCGGCAATGAGTTGCTGATTAATAAAACTGCAGCCAATGCAGACTTTTTAATAACAACCGGGATTTTAAATACTCATTATTTTGCCGGTTTTGGTGGAGGAAGAAAATCTATATTACCCGGTATTTGTGGTTACGAAACCATAAGAAGGAATCATTCTAACATCATTTATGATTTTGCTCGCTTAGGTAATTTGAAAGATAATCTTATACATCTTGAGATGTGTGAAGCAGCACATAAAGTTGGTGTAGATTTTTGCTTAAATATGATAATTAATGATAAAAAAGAATTTGTAGCTTGCTTTGCGGGTGATATTGATATGGTTTTCCAAACTGGAATAGAAACTATTAAAAAAATTTTGTCTGTAAAATTCAAGGAACAGGTAGATGTTGTGATTACCTCTGCTGGAGGTTATCCTAAAGATATTAATTTCTATCAATCACAAAAGGTTTTAAATAACACTATTGATTTAGTTAAAGAAGGTGGCACAATAGTTATTTTTACGGAATCTAAGGATGGTCTTGGTCAGGATGAAATGGAAAGAGTTTTAACTTCAGCCAAAACTCTTGATGAACTCTTTTTAGTAAAGCAGGAAGATATTCAAATTGGTGGACATAGAGCTTATGCAACAGGTAAGATGTTAAAAAAAGCTGACATTTTAGTATTAAGCACAATGAAACCAGAAAAAGTAAAAAAAATCCATTTCATACCTATGAACTCATTTGATGAGTGTATAGATTTTATTATAAAAAAACATGGAAATAATTTCAAATCATACATTGTCCCAAATGGATCTATATTCTTCCCGATAGCTTAAATTCACTAATCAAAATATGTTATTAAAATAGTATTAATCTCGGGATTCGATATATGTTAGAAGTAGTAGCAAAAAGATGTGAGAATTATGATAAAAATAAGATTAAGCAAATCATATATAATATATTCTCTTCTCAAAGATTTTTAAATAAATTAAACTCCCTTGATTCAGTTTTACTTAAACCAAATCTATTAGGTCCTTACCCCCCAGATAAAGGAATTACCACTCATCCTGAATTTATTTCTGCTGTAATTGAAATTTTAAAGGATTATAATATCAAAATATCTCTATTTGATTGTCCTGGTGGTACAGTAAAATATAAAAAAGTCCTTAATGAGTGTGGTATAACATATTTGAGTAAAAAATATGATATAAAAATCTTAGAAACAGTACAATCTGGAATAAAAATATTTGGCAATAATCCTGAATATATTATAAGCAAACCCTTTGTGGATTGCCAGTCAATAATTAATCTGCCCAAGTTAAAAACACATACTTTAACCATTTTTACTGGAGCTATTAAGAATTTTTATGGTATTATCCCTGGAGTAGCAAAATCAAATTACCATCGAATTGCCCCCAATCCAACAAAATTTGCAAATATTATTGTAGATATTTATTCAATTGTCAAAGATAAAATTATTTTTAATATTATAGATGGTATTATTGGCATGGATGGAGATGGACCATCTTCTGGAGATACAAAAAATTTTGGAGTTATATTAGGTAGTTATGATGCAGTTGCTTTAGACTTTTGTGCAGCAAGGATGATGGGGTATAATCCATATAAAATCCCGATAATAAAATTAGCAGCAGATAAGTATAATATTTCATTACAGGAGATAAAATTAATTGGAGATTTTGATAAGAATTATAAACTAGAAAATGTTAATATTAATAAGAGTAAAATTACAAATAAAATTCTAAGATTCCTTTCTACTCCTCTGAAAGGAATTTTTAAAAAGCTTTTTTGGTCTCACCCTGATTTCCTCAAAGAAAAATGCATAAAATGTGGTGAATGTGTAAGTTTTTGCCCTGTTTCAGCATTAAACATTAATAAGGTAAGTCCTATTCCAATATTAGATAGAGATAAATGCATACTTTGTATGTGTTGTATTGAAATATGTTCTGAAAATGCTGCATATCTGAAAAAAAGTATTTTAGGTAAATTTCTTATCAAATAAACCCTTGTTATTTTTTAAGATAATTGCATATTGAAAAGTTTACAAATTTTTAAAATATTTGTCACAAAAACATAAAAATTTGACAATTTATTTTTTTAAAAATTTTTTGGCTATCTGAGGATAAATGCTAAAAATATATAGTTTTTTGAAATTCTTTATTTTCAAAAAGAAGTGTATGAACCAGTTAATAAAATGCTGGCATCTCACAGATACTCTTCAAGCATAACATTTATGGCATTTATGTTAAATCATAAATGCCTTTTTTTGTGATATGTATCTCTATTAAAATTTCATGGTTAGTGAAAATATATTGGGTAATTCTTCTCATTATAGTAAGTTATGTAGATAAGGAGAAATAATGCTAAAAGATATTGAGATTCTCTGTCAATTACAATTTTTAGACAATAAAATTAGAATTGCAGAAAAAGAAAAAGAAAGATTACCTAAAGAAATTGAAGAGCTTGAGAAGAAATTTAACTTAGAACAAGAATCAGAGAAGAATATCAAGCAGAGACTTGAACAAAACTGGCAACAACAAAAAAAATTAGAACTCGAGATTGCTACGAATAATCAAGATATTAATAAGTATGAGAATCAACTATTGATAGTAAAAACCAATAAAGAATATAAGGCTTTGAATTCTGAAATTACACATCATAAGGAAAAAAATGCTGATATTGAGGAACAATTGATAGAATTATTAGAAGCAGAATCTATTTTAGAAAAAGAAAAAAAGGATGTCATCGAATTGTTGACAAAAGATAAAAAAATATTAGAAGAAGAGAAAGAAAAAATAAATATCAAAATTGAAGTATTAACAAAGGAGATTGCTCAAAGAGAAGAAGAAAAAATTGAATTATCAAAAAAAATACCTGATATTTTATTTAGAAGATACCAGCGATTAATAGAACATAAGGATGGTAAAGCAATAGCTTCAATTGATAATGGCATCTGCTCTGGTTGTCATTTTCGTCTTAGACCGCAAATAATAGTAGAAGTTGCAAAAAGTGATTCTATTATTATTTGTGAAAACTGTTCAAGAATTTTAGTTTCACCAATGAAATCTGCTAAAGAAAATTAGATAATCATCTCCCGATTATTATCGGGGGAAGGAAAGTCCGAACACCAGGAGCAAAATACTTCGTAACACGAAGTCCCGGTGACGGGAAGATAGTGCCACAGAAAACAAACCATTCCCAATATGCCTTTGGTTATTGGGAGGAAGGGTGAAAAGGTGGTGTAAGAGACCACCAGTTCTCTCCGCCAGCTGGCGGAGAGAAGCTCGGTAAACCTTATTTGGTGCAAGGTCAAATAGGAGAGGATCCCTCCAATATGTTGGAGGAACGAATTGTTCCATTCGTTTTACTCTCGGGTAGACTGCAAAAATCAGTCTTTTGAATCCCGATACATCGGGATGCGGCAACGCCTGATTCAGATAAATGATTGTCATCTCGACCTGTTAAGTTGAGAAACAGAATTCGGCTTATTATTTTCTTTAGCAGATTAAAATTTTACTAAGTCATAGGGTTGCGGTCGCGCTGCTCGAATCGTCTTTTGCCAATCGGTAGACATGCCATCAACCGTTACCATTCCATAGTTTCGAGTAGTGCAAAATATAAATGACAAACGATAATTTATCGGAGATTAAATGAGAAAAAAATGGGTTGTTAACACTGATGAAGTTGATTCTAAGCAAGTTAAAAATTTACAAGATTCACTTTCTTGCTCACAGGTAATAGCTAAATTACTTTTTCAAAAGAATATAAAATCTATTCAAGAAGCTCAAGAATTTTTCTACCCAGATTTCAAAAATTTGCACGACCCATATATTTTCAATGATATGGAAAGATCAGTTAACCGAATAATTCAATCTATAGAAAATAAAGAAAAAATTGTGATTTATGGTGACTATGATGTAGATGGCACAACTGCAACATCTTTACTATTAATTGGTTTAAAAAAATTAGGAGCAAATGTCGATTTTTATATTCCCAATAGAATGATTGAAGGATACGGTCTATCAATATCTGGCAATAAGGCTGTGCTGAGTAAGAAAGCTAAGGTTGTTATTACTGTTGATTGCGGAATAAATGCAGTTGATGAAATATATCATCTTAACCAAGAAGGTGTTGATGTAATTATCACTGATCATCATACACCAAAGAAGGTTTTACCATATGCTTTTGCGATTATTGATCCAAAACTTGAGGATTCAAAATATCCTTATCACGACTTAGCAGGAGTCGGTATTGCTTTTAAATTAATTCTTGCGATTTATCGTAAATATAAAATAGATGACATGGAAAGTATCTCAACTTTTTTTGATTTGGTAGGCTTAGGAACAATTGCAGATATTGTTCCACTTACTGGAGAAAATAGAATTTTAGCAAGTCTTGGTATAAAAAAATTAGAAGAGAGGAAGAATTTAGGATTAAGTTGTTTATTAAATATGGCTGGGCTTAAAACTTGCAAATTAAAATCCAGTGATATTGTTTTTAAATTGGCTCCAAGAATTAATGCTGCAGGTCGTTTAGGAAGTGCAGATAGAGCAGTTGATTTGATGACAACTACGATCCCAGAAGATGCCCAAATTTTAGCACTATCTGTACATGAAGAAAATCAAAAGAGACAACAAATTGACCAGAAAACCTTTCATGAAGCTTGCGATATGATTGAGTTAAAATATCAAGATTTAGATAAAACATTCTTTATTGTTCTTGCTACTGAACATTGGCATCCAGGTGT
>DAOVPZ010000027.1 GCA_030628975.1 Candidatus Cloacimonadota bacterium | reverse complement strand
TATGCTGGCTTTTTTGCAGCAATCATGGATATTCCTAACCATGAGAATAATGCAAGTGCAATAAGGAGATAATATACTGTTCCTAATGCATTATAACTGATATCATAACTTGCCATTGCCAAAGCCGGTAGGAATGCTCCAATTATTAGAAGTATATATCCAACAAAAGACAGGAAAGCCCCCTTTTTAATCAGGAAGACTGCAAATACTCCAAGTGCAATTAATAGTAATGCAAAGACAAAGATCAGTGCTTGAATTGTAAAGGCAAAGTTTGCTTTACTTAAAACAAGATTTGGTAGAAGACATCCAAAAGCAAGCAAGATAATTCCAAATATTCGCTTGAATAGTATATGTGCATGAGTGGTAACAGTTCGACGCTGAGCATATTTCGTGATCACAAAACCAACAGCAAAAATAATCACTGCAGCTATTGCCCAGATTAATCCAGACCTTGATGGATTATCGCTTCCTAATCCAAGTGCTGAAAAAGCCAGGATTATAATAACCCACATAAAGATTTCTTTAATTATCCTAAATATTTTCTTCATCTTTCTTCTCTTTTTTAAGCTTGACCACTTTAACTTTTATTTTACCTTTAATTTTGTCTTCTAATACTAAATCTACCAGATGACTGCCTATTTCTTTGATATGTTTTTCCATTATTACATTATTCTTGTCAATAGTTAATCCTTTTTCTTCCAGAGCATTGACGATGTCCATTTCACTTACAGAACCATAGAGATGTCCTTTATCGTCAGCAAGTCTATCGAAGGCACAAGTAGTTTTTTCTATCTGTTTCATTATCATCTCTGCTTCTTTGAGCTCTTCAGCCTGTCGTTTTTCTTCTGCTTCTTTCAGTTGTTTAATTTGAGTAAGATTTTTTGGAGTTGCAAGAATTGCGATACCTTTTGGTAAAAGAAAATTTCTGGCATAACCATCAGCAACTTTAACTACATCTCCGACTTCTCCAAGTTTCTCATTATGTTTTTTCAAAATTACTTTCATTATCTGTCTCCTTCTGCGAGAGCAAATTTTCTAAAATGTATCCATGTATCTAAAAATCCCAAGATGGAAATCATTATCAATAAATAATAATTAAAGAAAGGAATAATTAGCAATATTATTCCTAAAAAGTAACTTCTTTTAAATATTCTCTTCATAAAGAAATATAATAACGAATAACCTTGAATGAGAAAGAAAAATCCGCATATTACAAGCAAATTATAACTTATGATTCTTAGTTTGAAGATAAATAATATCAATCCAATTGCTATTGCAATCTGTAGATAAAAAGGGAAATTTACTGAATCTAAATTCCATCTTAATAATTCTAATTTGTTTGATAAAATTAATGCACCTATGAAAAGCCCAAGTATGATGCCAAACATCCAAATAGCTGCGTTTCCATTCAGAAACATATTTTGAACTTTTATTATAGTTGGCATCATATTTTCAAGTATTTCAGGAGAAAACATTTTCTCAATATTTTCCAGCAGTAATTGTTGGCTTTGTTCTAATTGCTTTTTTATAGAATTGAAGAAGAATAGATTCTTTATGGAGACATATACAAATCCAGGAAGAGCTGCATAAAGTATAGCAAATTCATAACTTTTTAGTTTTCGCAAAACCAGGGCAAAGATTACTGAAGCTAATCCCACACTTACCCAGACTTCAAAACCTCGTTGCCAGCTCAGAATTTTAATTACAAACAATAAGAGGAGTGAAGCTGTAAAGATTCCAAGTAATGTGATTAGAATTGCCTGCCCTGTAAGGAAGCATGACTGTATCGGGGAGTATGATTTTTTGTTTACTACACTTATAATGTCGGGATTTTCAGAGAAGATTTTTTTTGCAAAAAATGGCACAGAGACAACCAAGCCAATCAATGGAGAAAAAACTGATATGGCTGCAATAAGGGCAACTTGCAGAATCATTTGAGATTTTTTTATTTGCCTACATATGGAATAAGAGCCATTTGCCGAGCTCTTTTGATTTCCCGCGCTAATTTTCTTTGATGCTTACTGCAAGTTCCAGAAATTCTGCGGGGTACTATCTTGCCTGACTCAATAATGAATTTTTTTAGAACTTCAACATTTTTATAGTCAATCTCTATATCTGGATTTTTGCAAAATCTACAAAATCTTTTCTTGAAAAACCCTTCTCGTTTGAATCGAGATGGTCTTTTAGAACGGGATATCGTCTTCTTTCTGTTCATCTTCTTTTGATTCGTTTTCTTTTGCAGTTTCAGAGTTTGAAGGACCTTCTTCGCCTTCTTCGAATTCTCTTTCTAATCTTTGAATTCTGCTTGCAACAATTTCAACAGTTGTTCTGGGCTTATCATCCTTATCCTGCCAGTTCCTTGCTCTAATTCTACCTTCAATGATAACTGGAGAACCCTTTTTTAGATTTTCTGCTGCCCATTCTGCCTGCCTTGTCCAGGCAACTACACGCAGAAAACTGGTCTCTGTCTGCCAATTGCCATCAGAATCACGGTAGTTTCTATCAGAAGCGATTCCAATATTTGCAGTTGGAGTACCAGAAGGGGTATAGCGTAATTCAACATCTCTGGTTAATCTACCAGAAATTATTACATAATTAACTCTTGGAAAGCTTAATTTCTTAGTCATTTTGTACCTCATTTCATTATTTATTTACGATCATATTTATTACTTGTTTTTATTATCTGTCTTGTTTTATAACTATAAATCGAATAATGTTTTCATTTAGCTTATAGAAATTTTCTAATGAAGAAATATAATTAGCATCAAGATTAAATAGGATTATTACATAATATCCTTCATTGTAATGGTCAATTTCATAGGCTAATTTTCTTTCTCCCCATTCTTTAACTTCTAAAAGTTCTCCCTCTTTTTTAGTAATGAAATTTTTTACTTTTTCAATATTTTCTTTTAGTTTTTCATCCGCCAACTGGCGGATAATAAACATCGATTCATATTTTCTTTTCATATTATTCCTTTCGGTTTTTTCCCTGTAATATTATTGGGTATCAATCCGTCAGCTGACGGATAAGGAACTTATTTGGCTAAACGCATTACTCATCTTTTTATAATTTTGAAATAGGAAATGTGATATTAAATTTACAGCTTGAGGAATAGTATTTTTTAAAATTTTATTCTCATCCTCAGTAAAGTCAGATAGGACAAATTCCTTTAATGAAATCAACCTATCTGCATTTTCAGATATTTGGGTAGCAATTCCCATTCTTACTCTTGGGAAATCTTGGGAGTTGAGTTCGGAGATTATTGATTTCAGGCCATTATGACCTCCATCACTTCCACTTTCTCTAATCCTGATTTTTCCAAGAGGGAGATTGACATCATCTAACACAATTAAAAGATTATTCAAAGTAATATTATATTTTCGAAAAGCTTTTCGAACTGCAATTCCAGAAAAATTCATAAATGTACGCGGTATTAAGAACAACCAATCATTTTTATTAGCAATGAAATAACTTCGTTTTTTCTTGAAATTATTGGTATGGATTTTTTTACACAACTCTTTAAGCACTACAAAACCAATATTATGCCGATTATTTTCATATTCTTGCCCGGGATTTCCGAGCCCAACAATCAGTTTTTGGGGTGTTTTAGCGAACATAAACCTGTTGAACAAAGCAATTATTTCTCACTCTCTTTAGTTTCTTCTTTTGCTTCTCCAGGAACTTCTTCTTCAACGACTTCTTCCACTTCTTCTGTGACAGCGACCTTCTCAGCTTTAGGTAATAAGATACTAATTATTGGAGTTGATGGAATATGAAGAATATCAACATCTGGTAATTTTTCTATTATATCTTCAACATGAATTGATTCAAAAATTTGTAATTTTGATACATCTAATTCGAAAGAATCTGGCAGGTCTTTTGGCAAACATTTTATTTCTAACTCTCTTAAGTGCATTTCAAATATTCCACCTTCAATAATTCCAGGAGCATCTCCAACCAAATTGATTGGGATTTTAACATCAATCTTTTGGCCTGCATAAATCTCTTGAAAATCTATATGCATTATCTTTCTTGAGAGGGGGTCTATTTGCATTTCCTTGATTAAGGTTCTATACTCTTTGCCATTAACCGTAAGAAAGATAAAAGTTTGATGACCTGTACTTTCTCTATATGGGTGAATAAATACTTTATAATCTAGTGCTAAAGGGATTGAATCAAACCCCTTTCCATATAGTATAGCAGGTATTTTTTCATTTTTTCTTAATTTCTTAGATTCTTTTTGCCCTGTATTTCTAATCTCTGTATTAATTTTCATTTTTTAACTTTCCTCATTTTCAGTTTTAAATAATACACTTAACGACTCTTCGTTATGTACTCTTGTGATTGCTTGAGCTAAAAGCGAACCGATTGAGAGTTGTTTAATTTTTTTACTTCTATTTTTTTTCTCAGCCAAAGGGATGGAATCAGTAACAACACATTCTGATATTTGAGATCTATCGATTCTCTCAACAGCATCACCGCTTAATACTGGATGAGTGCAAGCACAATATATTTTTGAAGCGCCTTCTTTTGTAAGTGCTTCCGCCATACTTATTACCGAATTACCAGAATCAATAATATCATCCACAATAATAGCAGATTTACCCTTAACTTCTCCAACAATATGTAATAATTCCGTATTGCCCTTGTTTCCGATTCTTCTCTTATCACCAATTGCTATACTTGCATTAAGTCCTTTTGCTAACCATCTAGCACGCCTCGTTCCACCCGTATCAGGAGAGACTACTACAACATCTTTGAGATTTAAGGGTTTGAAATAACTCAAGAAGATTGGAAGCATAGAGAGATGATCAACAGGTATATCAAAAAAACCTTGAATCTGTTCAGCATGAAGGTCGAATGTTATTATCCGATTTGCTCCGGCTATGGTTATCAAATTAGCTACTAATTTGGCAGTAATTGGGACTCTTGGTTGGTCTTTTTTATCAGACCTTGCATATGCAAAATACGGAATTACCGCTGTAATTCTTGCAGCAGAAGCACGATGAAGAGCATCAATCATAATAAGAAGTTCCATGAGATTATCATTAACGGGCATACAAGTTGGCTGGATGATAAATACATCTGAGCCACGGACATTATCAACTATCTTAACAAAAGTATTATCATTTGAAAATTTAAATACTTCTGCTCTGCTTAAAGGAATTCCAGTATGTTCAGCGACTTTTTGTGCTAATTCCTTATTAGCATTTCCGGTAAAAATACGGAGCTTTGAATACATTTTTAAATAATAATTTTATTAATTATTAGTTTACATTAATTTTGGTTTTATATGTCCCAAAGTTTAGATTATGAAAATATTGTTCTGTAGATTCCATTTTATCCTTTGAATCAAAGATACCAAAAACCGTAGAACCACTGCCTGACATTAAACTTCCCAGAGCACCAAAACCCGACATTTTTTCTTTTATTTCTTTGACTATTGGATAACGAGTAAATACACCATTTTCTAAGCTATTATATAAGTTTTTGCAAAGACCTGGGATATCATTACTTTCAAGGGCATTTTTTAATTTTTTAAATCTATCTCTTTTCTCAGGTTTTATTGCTGACCAGGTATATGCTTCTCTACTTGAAATTGGAATTTGCGGATTAACCAGAAGTATGTTTTCTATTTTAAGATTTGTGGATATTCTGCTTACTTTTTCTCCTTTTCCAGTAAGATAAGCGATTCCACCTTCCAAGAAAAAATTGATATCACTACCAAATCTTGCAGCGATTTTGTGCATTTCACTTTTTGATAATTGCAAATTCCACAAAGTATTACAATTTTTGATAGTCATTGCAGCATTGGAACTACCTCCACCCAAACCAGCTGAAATTGGGATATACTTCTTAAGAGAAATATCCAATCCACTTTTAACTCTATATTTATCTTTCAAAAAACAAGCAATTTTATAAATTATATTGTTACTATCTTTTAATTCATTTGAGTTGCAAGAAATTTTTATATTACTACTTTCTGTCAAACTAAATGTTAAAATATCTTCTAATTGAATTTCGGTTAATATTGTTCTTATTTCATGAAAACCATTATCTCTCTTAAAAATCGTATCTAAGAATAGGTTAATTTTTGCCAGAGAGTATTTAATACCTGTGATGCTTTCTCCTTTTCTTTTTACCACCTTTGTCTTCATCTGAATAATAGTAATAATAATAGTAATAATAATAGTAATATTTGTATCCACTATAGTATTTTTTAACTTCAATTCCATTTACTACTACACCAGAAGCAGTCACACCAATATTTTCCAATAATGACTTTCCACGATCAATTATTCCGCGGTCAGTTATTTTGGTTCTCACAATAAGCACAAGGGCATCTGCCTTTTTAGCCAAAATCATAGCATCTGTGACAGCAATTAAAGGAGGCGAATCAAATATAATGTAATCATACTTCTGCTTAAGTTCTTCAATTAACTGATCCATTTTTTGTGATGCAAGCAATTCTGAGGGATTAGGTGGGACATGACCGCTTGTAATTAGATCAAGATTCTTAACCCCTGAAGGTTTAATAATTTTTGATAATTGAATTCCTCCATCAGTAAGATATTTTGAAAGTCCATTTTCTCTTTTTACATAAAATAGATTATGTATCATTGGACGACGCATGTCACAATCTAAAAGGAGAGTTTTTGAATCCATTTGAGCAAGTGTAATAGCAAGGTTAGCACAAGTTGTTGATTTTCCTTCTTTAGGACCAGAACTCGTAATTAGGAATGCTTTATTACTTGAAGAATTTGGCAAAGAGACGACATTAGTTCTAAAAGTACGATATGCTTCTGCTATAGGTGATTTTGGGCTATAGTGAGGAACAAGACGAGCAGCCATTTGTCTTTGTTCGATAGTTAGTTTTTCCTTTTCAATACTATCAGATATAAAATGTATTTTATTTTCGATCTCTTCTAACTTTTTTTCACTAATGGGAATGTCAGGTATGGTTCCCAGAACAGGAAGTTTAACATACCGCTCCACATCAGACAGATTGACAATCTTTGTATTCAGGCTGTCTAATAAGAATGCTGCACCAACTCCAAGTCCAAGTCCTAATATTATTGAGATAAGAATGTTCATTTTTACTTTTGGAGACACAGGAGAAGTTGGCAACTTGGCGCTTTCAAGTACTCGTATATTACTTACTTTTCCTTCTTCAGAGATTTTGGCTTCTTCATAGCGGGTAATGAGCATACCATAAACCTGCTCATTTATTGATTTTGCTCTTTCCAAACGAGCGAGTTCCAATTCCGCATCTGGGAGACCAGACATTTTGATTGAATATTTTTCTACAACATTTTCCAAAGCACCCTTTTTTGCTTTTGCTATTTGGTATTCAACTTCAACAGATACAATGTCAGTTAATAACTGCTGACGTCTATCTAAGGGATTAAAAGTATCTTCACTAACCTGAAGGATTTTATCAATCTCAATTTTCATTTGTGATCTTATATTATCGATTTCGTGTCTCAAAGTCATTAATTCCGGGTGTGCTGAAGTATATCCCTTTTTAGTAAGAAAGATTGCTAATTTACTTTCATTTTCAATTAATTTTTGTCGAAACTGTTCTAAAAGTGGTGAGGAGATTGATACAACCTCTTCACCTAAAGACGCATCTAATTTTGTTAATTCTGATTTTAGATAATTAAGTTTTTCTTGGGCTACTTTCAAGTCAGTTTGTGCTATGCTTAGTTCAGCTTCAAATTCAACCATATTTTTAATCATTTCTGTGGTTTCTGCAGAAAGAGCAAACACCTCGTGTAGAATCTTATATTCTCTAAGATCCTCTTCAGAAATAGAGAGTTTTTTGGATGTAATATCTAACTGTTTTTCTAAGAATTCTCTGACATTTGTAACTTCAGCTCTGGCATATTTAAGGTTTTCTTCCTGGTAACTCTCAATCGCATAATTAACAACGGTTTGTGCTTCTAAAGGGTTGATGGATTTATAACTGATATCGATTATATCAACTTCTCTTCCAGAAGAAACATCGATACCTGTAGCCAAAGATCTTTCTGGAATTGTTGCTGCAAGAATAGGAAAACCAGTTGCTTCAGGATGTCGTCTTAATTTTTCTATAGCTCCAATCATTATAGGTGTACTTTGTATTACTTCCATCTGGTTATTTAAATCATTTCTTCCAAATCCACTAGTTGGGAAGAATAGGTCGGTTTGTTTCTTCAATTCAAGAAGTACTTTCCCGGAACTTTTATATATGCGTGGTGCACGAATTGTATAAAATGAAGTTGCACCAACAACCATCAAAAATATTATAACTATCAGCCATTTATGCTGTAAAATAATTCTAAGATAATCTTTTAACTTAATTTCTTGTTCTTGCCCGCCTTCCATCCCGATATTATCGGGACGGCGGACAGATTCAGGATATGGTTCCATTTTTTTGCTCTCTTTTAATCTTTAATTATTTAATTAGATTCAAATATAAAAAATAAATATTAAAAATTGATACAACTGTAGCGATTAAACTGGCAGCTCTATTCAAACCATAATAAACAGTACCAGATACAATAATTGTATCTCCCGGCATAAGTACGGGTATGTTACTTCTATCACCTGTATTTAAATATTTCTTAAGATTAATCCAAATAACCTCTCTTTCTTCATCATTCAAACCTGGTCTTACAATTCGAATTTTAGAAAGCTTTGCATCATCTGTTGGTCCACCAGCAAGAGAAATCAAAGCCAAAAGGTCAGTATCATCTGGAACGATATATAATCCTGGTTTTCGGACTCTTCCCCAAATATATGTATAAATCCTTAACTGTTCAACATCACCCATGGCTCCTGAATATGTATATGCAGAAGTACTTGGAGGTATTGAAAAGGTCGGAGTAGTTTGGCTCATTATAGTTCCAAATGATAAAAGGAGAAAAAGAATAATCAAGATGATCTGTTTCATATAGACTCCATTTTATATTATCCGCCAGCTGGCGGATAATATATATTCAAATTAGTATTTTAGTCAAATTTATTATTATTTATTTAGTGAAAATGTAATTCTTCTTTCTTCAGATTCTGAACCTCCAACACCATCAAATGCATCAATTCGCCAAATATATGTTTGCTCGGGTATTGGCGAGAATTCTGAGTTTTCAAGTATTTCAGGAATATTACATTCAGTTTCACCAGGAAT
The DNA here is from genome assembly GCA_030628975.1 of Candidatus Cloacimonadota bacterium. Taxonomy (GTDB): domain Bacteria; phylum Cloacimonadota; class Cloacimonadia; order JGIOTU-2; family JGIOTU-2; genus JAGMCF01. The sequence continues at coordinate 828 of DAOVPZ010000027.1, read as the reverse complement.
AAGGTCTTTAGCAAATTGAAGATTATGACTCAAATCAAAAAATAGTATACGATATGAATAATTCGAGGGTCCAAACCATGAAAATGTTATTGAATCAGTTACACTACATTCGTAATTATCATCAGGGCTTTGTAATCCTGGTTTATCTATTAATTTATATGATACAGTATCTGAATCAGTAAAGTTATCAGCTTTATCATACGGTATAATATAATAAGACCAAGTTCTTTGAATAACTTCACCTTCATAGTTAATAAATTTATCGATATATTTAGTAGAATCTGGATGATAAGGTTCAATTATTCCAACCAATGCAGAATCTCCATATTCACTATATCTGTACACATATATATGATGAATATCACCATCCTTTACCAGATCAGTTCCATCCCATTGAATCTTCATCCAGTTGTAATCTGGATTACCAGATTGTACAGGGTCAATACCATTATTTTTATCAGTATATGTACATCCAGTAGGATCTCCCGGATCACATAGATGAGGAATTAGATATACTTTTGAGGGTGGAATTTTATCTTTCGACTCTGGTTCATCATAACTGCAACACAGAAGAACAAATAGAATTATCACATTCAGAATAAATATAAATATTTTCATAAAATCTTTTTAATTATGTAAAAAATTTTATGTCAATATTTTTAATGATAAGATTTTCTTTATTTATAGAATTATTAGTAATATAGTAATTTTATCGAAAAAAATTGACTAAAATAAGCACTATTTTTTTTGAATAACCAAATAAGTTAGATTCTTTGTCAACTGGAGGTTAAATGGAATATCCTTTTCAAGAGATTGAAAAAAAGTGGC
>DAOVPZ010000146.1 GCA_030628975.1 Candidatus Cloacimonadota bacterium | reverse complement strand
ATTGTGCAAAAGCGACTAAAAGATAGATATAATATTAATGCTGAATTAACAGAGCCCAAAATTCCATTTAAGGAAACTATTACAGGAAAATCTGATGTAAAATATCGTCATAAAAAACAATCAGGTGGACATGGTCAATATGGTGAGGTCTATATAAAAATATCACCAAGGGAAATCGGAACAGGATTTGAGTTTATTAACTCCATAGTTGGTGGTGCAATACCAAGTAAATATATCCCGGCTGTTGAGAAAGGACTTGCTGAGACCATGAAAGAAGGCATATTAGCAGGCTATCCTATTGTTGATATCAGCATCGAACTTTACGATGGCACATTTCATGAAGTAGACTCATCCGAACTCTCTTTCAAACTTGCTGCTAATCATGCTCTTAAAGATGGTTTTATGAAAGCAAGCCCTATTCTCCTTGAGCCAATTCATAAGATGCAGATAATTGTTCCCACTGAAAATATGGGTGATGTAATGGGTGATATTAGCAGTAAAAGAGGTAAAATTCTTGGAATGTCACAAGAGGATAATAAGCAGATTATTAATGCTGAAATGCCACTTTCCGAGTTATATGGATATTATACTTCATTAAAATCCCTTACTCAAGGTAGAGGATATTTTAAACAACAATTCACATATTATCAGATGCTTCCTAATGAACTATCTCAGAAGGTCATTGAGGGAAGTAAGAAGGCAAAATAGATTTTATCATTGGGTTTAACATTATGGGTATGTTCAAAGTAAAAGTTAAAGTTTCAAATATTAAATATGACATAGTTTCGTTGTTTTCGTGTGATTTCGTAGCTAAATAATCCGTTGGAGGATAGATGTCAGGTCATAATAAATGGGCTTCTATTAAGCACAAAAAAGCAAAAGAGGATGCTAAACGAGGAAAAATTTTTACTAAAGTAATAAGGGAAATCATTGTTTCTGCTCGAGATGGTGGGTGTGATCCTGAATCAAATGCGAGTTTAAAAAATGCAATTGTAAGAGCAAATGCTGTTAATATGCCAAAGGAAAACATCGAACGGGCAATTAAAAAAGGAACTGGAGAATTAGAAGGAGTTAGATACGAAACTGTATTTTATGAAGGATATGGTCCGGGAGGAGTTGCTCTGTATATTCAAGCATTAACTGATAATAAAACCCGATCGGTCGCTGCTATTCGGCATGTATTTTCTGTTCATAATGGAAGTCTTGCGGAAAAAGGTTCTGTAGCCTGGAATTTTAAAAAGACAGGTTCAATTATGATTCCACAAAATGATTATGATGAAGATGAAATAATGATGAAAGCTTTAGATTGTGGTGCAGAAGATTTTGTTACTCAAGATGAGTTCTTTATTATTTATACCGACGCAAAAGAACTTAATAAAGTTGTTACTTCCCTTGAAAAGGAAAATATCAAGATTGAGAGTGCTGAACTTGACTATATCCCTCAAAATACTGTTCCAGCTAATGTCAATGCTTCTCAAATTATCAAATTAGTAGAAGCTTTAGAAGATTTAGATGATGTCCAAAATGTTTATGCTAATTTTCAAATAGATGATGAAATCCTGGAAAAGTTAACAGGTGAGTAAATTTACAATATTAGGAATCGATCCGGGAACTACTGCAACTGGTTATGCATTCCTATATACAGATTCTTTAGAAAAAAATGTTTTAATTCCGATTGAATATGGTGTCATTAAAGTAAATCCCAGATTATCCTTACAACAAAGGATCTCAGAAATATATGATAGAATTAAAGCTCTAATTCAGAAATTCAAACCTGATGAATCAAGCATAGAGACAATATTCTATTCAAAAAATATAAAATCAATCCTTTCTATGGGAGATGCGAGGGGAGTTATTATGTTGGCATTAGCACAAGAAGATATCCCAGTTTTTGAATACTCTCCCCGTGAAATAAAAAAAGCAGTTGTCGGAAATGGCAATGCTTCAAAAAAGCAGGTACAGTATATGGTAAAGGCAATACTAAAGCTAAAAGATGTTCCTTCTTCGTATGATGTTACGGATGCTTTAGCAATCGCCATTTGTCATTTTAATAGGATTGAGAAGAATTTATAATGTATGACTTTATAAAAGGTAAAATAATTCAAAAAAAGACCACATTAGTTGTTATTGAAAATAATGACCTTGGCTATATAATAAATATTCCAATAAGCACTTATGATCAACTCGGTAATGTTGGTGATTTATGTAGATTGTTTTTATATCTTTATGTAAGAGAAAATGATATGAAACTTTTTGGCTTTTATACAATAGAAGAAAGGGAAGTTTTTGAATCACTTATCAAAGTTTCTAATATTGGTCCTAAAATTGCTATTTCTATCCTATCTGGAATTTCTGTAAAAAATCTAGTAGAAGCTGTTGCTAACCAGGATGTTGAATTGCTTTCAACTGTACCAGGAATAGGCAAAAAGAGTTCTCAAAGAATTATCATAGAATTAAAGGACAGTTTTGAAAGGCTCATAGGAGAAAAAATAATTGGAATTGAAGCAACAAGAGAAGAAAGAACGATTATTAAAGATGCTGAAAATGCTTTAATTTCTTTAGGATATAATAGAAGTTCTGTAAAAAAAGAGATACATAAGTTTCTTTCAAAACAAAAGCCAACTTCTTCTGAAGAGATTGTGAAAACTATTATTAGACAATTATATTCATAAATGAATGCCAGAGAGATGACATTTTTAGCTTTAAATTCTGTGCTTATAAAAAAGCAAAATTCTGAAGAAATATTATCACAATTAACTCAAAAACATAGTTTGTCTGAAAATGAAAGAAAACTTTTTTTTGGTTTGACAAAAGGAATTTTGAAAAGAAAAATATTTCTTGATTTTATAATAAAAACATTGGATCATAATCGAAATTTTTCAAAGATTGATGCTGAGATAAAAAACTTGTTAAGGTTAGGACTTTATCAGATTATTTATATGGATAGTATTCCTGATTATGCTTCAGTTAATGAAGTGGTTGAGATTTGTAATCAGAATTATAATAAAAGATTATCTGGTTTTGTTAATGCTATACTTCGATCATTCATAAGAAAAAGAGAGAACCTCAAATTACCTGATGATAGTCCAGCTTCCTATTTATCTATTAAATTTTCATTTCCTAAATATATGATTGAAAATTGGTTAAATGAGTATGGTAAAGAAAATACCATCAAGATGTGTGAATATTTTAATAAACCTGCTTCTTTACATTTGCGATTTGATCCTAATAAAATT
>DAOVPZ010000070.1 GCA_030628975.1 Candidatus Cloacimonadota bacterium | reverse complement strand
TATAATATTTTGGGTAAATTAGTTAAGACCTTGCCAATGGTTGTTACGACTGAGGATGAAAAATCAGAAGTTTATTGGAATGGTAAGGATGAAAATGGTAATATTGTTAAAGATGGAATATATTTATATCAATTAAATTTGGATGGGAAACCATATAGAACCAATAAACTGATCCTACTACGTTAAAACTTCCTCCTTTGTCAAGACTACGGAGGACAGGTCGTAGGATAAATCCTCCTTCATTAATCCCTGCCTGTCCCGATTTTTCGGGAACAGCCATTTGTGTCATGGTATGGACCATGACACATCAGAAATAATGGTAAATGCTAACCATCGAATTTTATTCGATGGATTATAAATGATAAACACATCATTGACTTTAGTCGGTAAAATAAGCCGAATAAATTCGGTAAGCATAGTGTGGTTTATATACCACCCACTAAAGTGTGTGGTTAATATTTAAATCTAATTTTATCAGGAATGAAAATTTATTTTGGTGAGATAAAATGAAAACTCAAGTGAGCTGTTGGGGACCACTTCATCAGGGCGTAGTTTTAACGATAGAAACTCGACTCGAGTTGTTTAACCCGAGTCGGGTTTAAGTAAAAATTTCTTAATCAAATTCAAGCACACTTCAAAACGATAGTCTTTATCAGAACGAAGGTCAGTAATTGGTGTTATCTCTTCTTTTAATATAATTCTTATCTTTTTAAAATCGATATCTTTTAAATCCTTATTTAGTAAATAATCTTCAATTAAATCTAATCTTCGTGGATATTCATTCAAACTTCCAACTGCAATTTTTATTTCATTAATCTCATTATTTACAACTTTTTTTAATCCTGCAACTGCAATTTTTGCAATTGATAAAGCTTTTCGAGAGCCAATTTTTTCATAAAAAGTATCAAAACCATTTTCTGCATTTTGTGGAATAAAAATCGATTTAATTATTTCATCAGGTTTAAGGATAAATTTTTTATATCCTGTAAAAAAATCCTTTAAGTTAATGGTTCGGTTCATACTGTTTGAAATTAATTCTAATTTTCCATCTAAAACCAAAAGAAGTGGAACTACATCTGCTGTTGGAGAGCCATTGGCAATATTTCCTCCAATTGTTGCTTGTGATTGGATTAATGGAGAAGCAAAATTGTTTAAAGATTTCTGAAAGAATGGTAATTTATCATTTAACAATTTTGATTCAATAATTTGTCTAAATGTAGTTGTTGAACCAATTAAAATATAATTTTCATCTTCCTTAATTCCATTTAGCTCTTTGATGTGATTTATAAAAATAATTTTACCGTTCCTTATTATATCCTTTTTTATCTGAATATTAATATCTGTCCCACCGGCGAAATAATATTTTTCTCCCGTAATCGTTGATATAATTTCTAATAACTCTTTTAGAGTATTTGGTTTAATAAATTCCATATATATATTTTATTTTTTCGGTGTCTTTCGGTGTCCCCAAGTGAATTGGGGATCGGTGGTTAATCTATTGCTAATTTTCAAAATTTATTTTTTTTTATTATAAAATTAAATCTGTGTTTACCCAGTTAGGTATTCATCTATTTGATTTTTATCCATTAAGATAACATTTTGCAACCGATTAGGTTTATTTACCTATAGATCAAAAATTATCTAACAGGGTGAATCAGTGAAAATCGGTGGCTATATAATTGTTTTTTCTTGCATGCCAGCATAACTGACTCAAATATCTTCTGATAACCTGTACAACGACAAATATTTCCTGAAAGAGCTTCTTTAATTTTATCAAGATTTTGTTCTCCATCTGAAATTAGAAAATAATAAGATGAAACTAAAAAACCGGGGAAACAGAAACCACATTGGACGGCGTTTGTTTCATCAAAACAATCAATAAGTAATTTTCCAATTGGTTCTTTTGCAATTGCTTCGACTGTCAGAATGGTTTTCCCTTCCAAATGGCAGGCATTTACGAGACAACTTGTTACAGGTTTACCATCCATAAGAACAGTGCATGCTCCACATTCTCCTTCTCCGCATCCTTCTTTTGTTCCTAATAAACCGAAATCTTCTCGTAAAATATCCAATAATCTTTTCATTGGATCAACATCTATGCTTACTTTTTTATTGTTAAGATTGAAATTGACTTTCATTTTTTCTTCAATAATTCATACTTGATAATTCTTTCTGGAACGAGTGGAATCTCATCAATAAAAATTCCTGTTGCATTGTAGAAAGCATTTCTTATTGCAGGTGCAGGAGTATGCATAGGAATTTCCCCTAAACCTTTTGGGAAATCACTATTTGTGTGAATAAATTCAACATTTATCTCTGGAATATCAAGCGAGGTAGGAAGAGCATAATCAGTTAAACCTTGCATTCTACCATAACCTTTCTTATAGAAAAATTCAGTAAGACCATAACCAACACCCTGCATAATTCCGCCTTCAGCTTGACCCTCTGCGATTTTTACATTAACCACATTCCCAATATCAAAAACTGCCCAAATTCTTTTTGGTTCTATAGTATAAGTAACTGAATGATAATAAATTTCTGCAACACAAGCAACCCATGAATAATCTTTATAAGCTATACCCTGATAAGTTTCTTCATTAAAAATCACAGAAGGGTCTTGGACAAAATGCATTCTAAATTCTTTTGGGAAATACTCTTGATTGTTTGATATAAATTCTTCCAGATTTTCAAATTGCAATTCTTTTTTTATTTTTAAAGCGAGTTTACGAAGCAAATTTCCAACAATATAAATTGTTCGTGAAGCCACGGTAGGTCCACTATTTGGGGTTTTACTTGTATTGGGAATTTGAACAATAGTTTTTTCAAATGGATAGGATAATGTCTCATTAACCAACTGAGCAAGTGTTGTATGTGCACCCTGACCCATATCTGCATTTGAAACAAAAACTTTTACAACACCATTTTTTTCGATAACAATTTTGACTTCTGAATTCAAAACTTTTTCACCATTTCCAGTATATCCTCCACCGTGATATGCTATTGCAATTCCAATTCCCTTCTTATCATCATTAGATTTATTGAATTTCGCAAATTCTTTTATTTTTCTATGATAATCTGATTTTTCTATTACTTTTTCAAAACAATCAAAAAGATGATTTTCGGTGATTTTTTGTGTACTTGGGAATTCATCACCAATTCTAAAAATATTCATTCTTCTGAATTCATAAGGGTCAAGATTCAGACTCGCAGCAATTTTATCAATATGTGACTCTATTGCGAAAAATGCCTGTGGTGCACCAAAGCCGCGGAAAGCTCCATTTGAAGGTGTATTGCTTTTATAAAGCTGACCCTTAATATAAACATCCTCGCAAGCATACCCTCCACCGGAATGTAACACCCCCCTTGAAAGAACAACTGGGGAAAGCGTCTGATATGCACCGGCATCTAATCTATAATCAATATTAATTTTTTTTATCTTATGAGTTTTTGAATCAGTATAAGTATCAATTTCAACCCTGGAAGGATGACGTTTGGTAGTTATCTTCATATCATCACTTCTATCTAAAACGATTTTTACGGGTTTTTTACTTTTATATGAAAGCAAGGATGCAATCCCTGCTATGATATTTGGAAAATCCTCTTTCCCGCCAAATGCGCCGCCGATTCCTTCAGAAGTTTCAATTATTGCTTCTTTTATTTTATCGCCCATTATTGCTTCAACTGCATCTTTTACAAAAAAAGGACATTGCATTGTTCCTTTGACAAACATAGTCTTCTGTTCTTGATTGTGGATTGCTATCATTCCCTGCGGTTCAAGATATGCTTGCTCCTGATGTGGTGTGTAATAAACTGAATGGGTATGAATCCACTCTCTTTTGGGTTTTACATTTTTACTGTAATCAATAATAATTTTTCTACCAAAAGAATTCATTTCATCTTTTAGAGTTTCTTTTGTATCTGCCAATGCTGGCAATTCTTTATATTCAATTTTGATGTTTTTGATGAAATCTTTCAAAGTTTCTTTACATGGATGAGCAACACCTAAAATTATTTGTCCAAAATGAAATACTTCCTTTTCTGCAATAAATGGTTGGTCACATTCAGGTTCAGGAACGATATTTTTTCCTGGAATATCTTTTGCTGAAACTATTATAAATTGAGATAAATCGTATTCTTGTGGAAAGATAATCTTTTTAATTATTCCATGATGACTATTCGAACAAAAAAATTGCCCATATATCATACCATCGTAAGAATAGTCATCTAAAAATTTGGCTTTCCCTTCCAATTTCCGACGAGCATCAACTTTTTTTACAGTTTTCATATAAACAAAAAATTTTCAATATCCCTGCTTTCACGGGGACAATTTTTCAACTTCTGATAAATTTGGTTTGATAGGTTTTGGAATAAATATTTGCTTTTCAATTGATGTTAAATCCTTTAGACCACTTCCTGTAAGCAGAACAACATTTTGTGATTGTGGCTCAATTTTACCTAATTTTTCATATTTTAGCATTCCAGCAAATGAAGCTACAGCAGCAGGTTCAGCAAAAATTCCTGTATTTTCACCTAAAATTTTTGAAGCAGAAATTATTTCCTCATCAGAAACGGAAACCCATTCTCCATTATATTCTTTTATGAATCTTTTAGTCATCCAGAAATTTCGAGGAATATCAACTGAAATGGAATCTGCAATTGTATGGCTTTGTTTGGAAACAAATTTATCTCTTTTTAAATTCCTGACGAGGTTATCGCTTCCTTGGGATTGAACTGCAATAATTGTCGGGATTTTCTCTATCAAATCCAATTTTAGTAAATCTTCAAAACCTTTGTAAACTCCTGAAATAATTACACCATCCCCTACAGGTACAAATATTCTATCAGGAATTTTTTGATTCAATTGTTGAAAGATTTCAAAAGAAACAGTTTTTTTCCCTTCGATAGTAAATGGATTATATGCAGTATTACGACTGTACCAGCCAAATTTTTTTGTTGCTTCTATGCTTAGGTCAAAGGCATCATCATAAGTTCCTTTTACAGGAATTATTATTCCACCATACATTGCAATTTGAATTAATTTTGCTTTTGGAGCAGAAGCAGGGACAAATACAATCGCTTTTTGATTTTGGGACGCACATATTCCGGCTAATGAAGAACCAGCATTCCCGGTTGAAGCTGCTACAATTGTATCAATCCCATTTTCTTTTGCATAAGCAGAAACAAGGTTGGAAGCACGGTCTTTAAAAGAGAAGGTAGGATTTTGTGAGTCATCTTTTAAAAATACAGTAAAAGGTAATTCATTATTATCAAGATTGTTTATTTCATACAAAGGTGTTTTTCCAACTTTTAAGAAAGAAAGACTCTTTGTTGAATCAATAGGAAGTAAATCTATATAATTGTTTTCTTTTAAGTTATCAAAAAGATTTTCCTTTTTATAATAATTCTTGATTCTTTTGTAATCATAGAGAGTTTTTAAAACACCTTTTGGTGGGATTTTTTTATCATTATCTTTTTCACATTCAGGACAGAGATAGATTACCTCGTTTGACGAATATTTTTTCCCACAGGTAATGCATTTAAAATAAAATTTGTTTTCCATTTTTTTACTACCACTGAGAACACCGAGTTTCACCGAAAATTATTTATTTATTTTCTATTCGGTGTGCTTCGGTGATTTCGGTGGTTAATAATCAATTAACCCATCTTTTAAATTCAAGTTTTTCTTTAGCTCCAAAATTTATTACATATCCTACTTTATAATTAGTAGCTTTTAAATAATGGAGCAATTGAGCATTATGAATAGGAAGAATATGATCAACAACCTTTAATTCCTGGATAATCTTTTTATCTACAACTATATCTGCGAAGTATTCACCAACAATCATATTCTTAAAATAAACTGAGATAGGAACTTGGTTTTCAGCTTGAACTAACCGTGATTTAAATTCAAACATTACTGAATTTTCATATACTTTTTCAAGAAAACCATTACCAAGAATTCTGTGTACTTCAATTGCGCATTGTATAATTTTATCTGAAAGACTCTTGTAATAAATCATATTACCTTCTTTTTTTCAACAACGAGAGCACCGAGTTTCACTTAAAATTATTTATTTATTTCCTATTCGTGTATTTCGGTGTTCTCGGTGGTAAATTTATTCATATTTTTTCAACAAACCTGTTCGTTTATTAAATTCAATAATTTCTTCATCCCATTCCTCAATTTTAGCAAACTGACTTTTCCAATAATTTTCATCATACCATTGAGCATTTAGCTCATCAAGTGATTTGCCTTGCTGTTCAATCCAGGTAAAGTATTTAAGGTTATGCATTCTTCTTTTGTCATAATAGGTTAATTCAATCATATAATCTGTTGTAATTCCCATTAATCTTCTTTCAAAATCGACTGCTGCATCTTTTT
>DAOVPZ010000085.1 GCA_030628975.1 Candidatus Cloacimonadota bacterium | reverse complement strand
TACGAAGGATGAAAAGGGGTTAAAATTAGTTATTTTGTATAGATTGCCCACAGTTGAAACTGTGGGCTAATCAACTAATTAATAGCAAGTTAGCAACCCACAACTTCAGTTGTGGGAATATAGCAAACAACCACGTTTAACCAGTTTAATGGTTTTGATAGTAAGCTCATATTTAATTTAGAATTTTTTTTCTAGATAAAAGGTTAATTTTTGACTATTAGGCTCAAATCCAAAATGAAATTTTCCAAATAAACTTGAATTTTTTTGTGATATTTTCTTGTTATAGCTATGAACAGAACGGACGGCTTTAATCATACTTATAACTCTATTCATAATCATCGCACCAATAGTGAATTTTGCCATTATCTTAAATTTGTTTTTCTCTCGTCTTAGTTCACCATATCTATACCAGATATCTTTTGATTCCCATTCCCAGGCTTCATCGTTGACATAAAGATATTTTTCACAAAACTCATCAAATTCTTCTATAGTCCAACCACCATAATAAAGTCCATATCTTGCATAAATTTCTACATTGTTATTATATTCTTCACTGGAATAATAATGTTGAAGATGGCGGTAGTATTCATCACTACATTTTGTTGCATTACTTCCAGAATAGGCTGAAGCATACTTTTTGTAGTCTCTTTCTGCCCATCTTGCTTGTTCTAAAAATCCAAAATATCCGAGCCAGAGTATAGTCTCAGATGCAAGACTGATAAAACCAGAGGTTTTATTATTTGAATAAAATTCTCCTGCACCCGGAACTAATACAGATAAAAAAGCAGATTTTGTTTTTGATTTAAGTTGTTGTGCAGAAAGGGAAGAGAAAATAAAAAAGGTAATGATACAAGTATAAACAATTCTTTTTTTCATTTTGGAATATCCATGTTTGGCTTTTTATATAAACTATGGAATAAATTCCTTAGCTGGCATATCATTTTGCGATTCCTATCTTAATTAATTTCTTCTGTTCGCCAACTTTCACAATTGCAAAATAAATTCCAGAAGAAATTTTATCAATATTCCAAAAATATTCATTGTTTCTGTCTGCTTGGATTTCTTTCTCATCTTTAAAAAGTAGCTTTGCTGATAAGGTATATATCTTACAACTTGAGTTGGTATTTTCTGGTGAATTTATTCTAATTCTTACCTCACCTTTTTCACCAGGATTTGGGAATGCAATAATTTTAAGATATTCTGTTGAGTCTGGTTTTCCTTGTGTTATTGCATTTAAACAACTCCATCTTTCTGGTCCGTTTTTGTAACCATTCCAGTAAACTTTAGATTCCTCGATTACTTCATTATTAAACGAGAAAATTTTTATTATTGAGTCCGATACTGGAAAATAAATATATGTTGAATTATCTTCCTGTCTCATATATGATGATGATTTTGAATATCCTAATGAAAAGCAATATTTAGGCACTATTTCGCAATCTTCAGAAATAGCTTGCGTCCAATTTGATGCAGTTGGCAAAAAGATAGATATATTATCAGGCAGTAATAATTTTCCAATTATTGGTGAAACTGATGATGAGTAATTAACTGCATTGGGCTGTATAGGAAAATTTTTTAATAATGCACCATTGGGTTGAATTGCATAGATCGTATTATCTGCTGTAAATACAATATCATGTATACCATCGTTATTCACATCACCAAGAGCAATATTAGAGATTTCATTAAAATTATAGTTTTCACCAATAAAAATTTTCTCGAGTTCATTTTCTTCAATCTTGAAAATAGAACCAATTTCATCCTGAAAGTAAATGATTTGAGTTGAATTTCTATTTTCAATTACTGGATAAAGTTCCCCCAAACTTGATGAGATAGAAAATTCTGAAATAATTGATAATGTTGTGTCATAAATTGCAATAATGTTAGGCTTGTTTAAAATGACAATCTCTTCTCGAGAGTTATTATAAGCAATTTTAGGATTATTTGCTTGTATCTCTTTACGAAAGAATAGATTGCTATTTTCTATTTTGTATATTGTTATAAAACTCTCTGTTGGCACTAATATTTCATCTTCTGAAAGAGCAATAGGGGAGTCTGATATTATATCATTGGTGTATGTTCCAAATGAACTAAGAGGTGGGTAATTAAGTAGGTTAAAATTTACTAACGCAATTGAGTCTTCAAATGCAACTATGATAAAATTATCTGTTTCCCTTTTTAATAAAGAGAAGGGTTGAGATATTCTTTTATTAAAATGATAAGTGAAATCTCCAAAAATGTCATTGTTCACATAAAGCACTGAGTCTGAAGCAAAAGCAATATTCTTTGAGTAAAATATTGGTTCGTCAAAAAATAAAATCTCATTCTCAGGATTGAATTTATTTTCAGGTATAATGGAAACAATATCGTCATACAATTGATATTGGAATGTAAAACTCATTGTGGTTCCATAATTACTAATATTAAGAATTTCAATTAAAGAGTTTATACCTTCATTAGTGAAAGAATTTGGTTTTGTTGAAGGTCCAAAATGATAATTATGAAATCTATTGGTATCGGTTGGAGTCCAGAAACCAGGTTTTGTTTTGAAAAAAGGATCGTATGCACATCCAACTGAATAATATGAGTTAGGATTTCCAATATCCCAGATACCATCTGCTTCAACCATTCGGACACCTCTTCGGCGGGTTCTTCCATTTACAGTATTGGATTCAAATCTGCTGTATGGCTTACCATCAACATATACAATTTCATCATAAATCACATAATCATCAATATGCCATATACAGAGTCCTCCATTTGTCTCAGCTTCAAGATATGGGTCATAAGTAGGTAGAAAATAATCATATTCATAGCTGATATCTTCAGTTCCATGTTTTGCTGGATACAGTGGAACTCGTATTACAAAGTTTGTATCCTGCCAACATAATATATCAGGGGGACCATGTGGGTCTAAATCCGTCTCGCGGTTTTCTAGGAGGAAATATTCTTTATCATTGATTGGAATTTTGATAAATTGAGGGTTTGGAGTATAAGGTAATTCAGCAGCGTCAATTGAAATATCTCCAGGAGAGGTTAATACAATACATTTACCGGATGAAATAAATTCATCTCCCCAAACAAGCATTCTTGACCAGGCTGATGGTAAAGTCGGTAGTACTCCCTCTATGTTAATATATTGAGTTCGGGCTGTATCGAGAATTGTAGCGGTGCCAAATCCACCATAATCCATAATATCCCATAAACCAGCACCATGACCCCAGGTTACAGTATTATATAAATCCACAAATCCAAGACTATGTCCAAACTCATGAAACAATTCTCCATTTATTGCACCACATCCATTTAGCCCACTACCACTAATATAAAAATCTTGTGAAATAGTCTCAGGAATAATTGCAGCACATTCAATAAAGTAGGTGCTGTCATTAACTGGTATAAAGTCTTCCTCTTTGTCAAAGTGGATGAACATTCCTGGAATGTCACAGGGAGTATCCCAGAATACATCATGTTGCCAATCCGAACCAGCATGAATGATTATAATATGATTATAATCTGAAAATATTATATCAGGTGTTTGAGAAAAATTTATTGTATCTGCAGATGTTATTGCATCCCGGAAAAATTCATAAAACCTTTCAATTTTTAAATCCCAATCTTCGGTATCAGGATTGTAATAAGCCATCTTGTGAGGAAGATGATATGCAGTATCTGCTTGATGAGGAAAGATCTTGAAATGAAAATTGATAGGTCTTATTGGATCGAATGAGTTCAAAACACCCAAGCTTGCAGTCTGATAATAGTATTGCATTGCAATTATACATTGATGAAAATATGTGGAATCATGAGGAGGAGAACCAATTGTTTGTATAGAATCTTTTACACCATCAACTTCAAAATAATCATAATTGCTAAAATCGAATTTGCCATTTCCAGTTGTTTTTGTGTCATCATCTATCTCTTTAACAAAATCAACAAGTAACACAAGAAGATTAACTTCATAATCTTTTCTTGTTTTTCTATAAATCTCATCTGGTTTGGGGAATTTTTGAAATCTTTCTCTATAAATATTTGGTAATGGTTTAATCTGTCTTGATTTTTCCCTCGTATAAGGATATTCTTTTTTTATAATTTTGATATTATTTGTTTTGCATATAGTTAAAACTGGAAAGATAAAAAGAATTATTAAAAATATTATTATTGAGTTTTTTAAAGATACACTTTTTGTGTTAATATTCAATCTCCAATAAAATCGTATTAAATAATTATATCATCAAGATTTTTGCAACAGAACAATATTTGTGAAGAAGGGATTATTGAATATTTATTAAGGTTATGCAATTAGAATTTCACTCCAAGAGAGAAGGTTTTATTATTATCTGTAAGTTCACCAGCCTCTTGAAGAGCAAAATCAAATGATATTTCTTTTCCCTTGGAAAATTCGTAGCTTATACCGCCACCAAATGATACACCTGTAATATGTCCAGCTTTGTCATAAATATAACCAACCCGTAATGAGATAAGATTATAATATTTGTATTCAATTCCAATATTTTCTATCATTGAATCAAGTTCATACTCATACTTCCACCACTTATAATTTTTAGTGCCATCGTCGTACAATGAAGTGAACCATCTTTTCCATAAAGGATCATTTGGATTAACAAGCATTTTATTAATATCTACTGAAGCAATTAACTTATTGTATTTTGAATCAAGAATTTTGTATGAAAATCCAAGCCTTAGATTTAAAGGCATTGGTTGGCTATTTTCAGAATTAGCATAAGTCATATCTGGTCCAAAGTTTTGTAGATTCACTCCAAAAGATAGTTTAGGTATGATGAAGTTTCTTTTTAATACTCCCAGATCAATTACGAATGTATATCCTACTCCCTCTCCTGTCATTTCAAGGCCTTCTATTAAAGGGCACAATCCGCTGATTATACCTTTAAGATTTATACCTAATCCTAAGTCTCGCCAAATTTCAGTTCCATAGGAAGCTCCTACTGCAATTTCATAACTTTCAAATTTTTCTAATGGGTTTCCTTCAACATCATAAGCAGCCTGTTCACCATAGGTCAAATAAGTAATATTTAAACCAAATGTCCCGATCCCTTCCAAATACTGCGCATAACCGAGATATTCATAATATATATCATCAATAACATCGCCAAACCAATTTGTATGCATTAAATCAATATCAGAGCTTTTAATAAAAGCGAGTCCGCCAGGATTCCACCATGAAGCAATTCCACCTTCTGCTATTGAAACATATGAGTGACCCATTCCTCCAGGACGAGAGCCTGGTTCAATAAGAAGGAATATGCAAGTTGCTTCTGATAAAGAATAGCCTGGCATTGCAGAAATGAGTATTAAGGTTATAAATAATCCAAAAGATAGGATTAGTTTACTTTTTCTATTCATTTTTTGATCTCCTTAGATAATTTTTTTAGTAATTTAATAAATTCATCTACTACTAAAACATGAAGCAAATTAGCGCAAGAAACGCAATTTTATGGTTATATAGCAAGATACAATATCATAACTCCTAAGTTTTGCATTTCTAATGCCGAAGGCCGGACTCGAACCGGCATACCGTAAAACGGTGCTGGATTTTGAGTCCAGTGCGTCT
>DAOVPZ010000130.1 GCA_030628975.1 Candidatus Cloacimonadota bacterium | reverse complement strand
AGCATCACGATTTACATAGGGAGAGGCCACCTTTGTTCCTGATAAATTGGGCACACATCCGGTATTACCCCCGGTTTCCAGGGGCTATCCCAGTCTATAGGGTAGATACCTACGCGTTACTCACCCGTTCGCCACTGTACTCTTCCCGTCAAGTCGGGAGTTTCTTGTTCTACTTGCATGCCTATTCCACTCCTTCAGCTTTCGTCCTGAGCTAGGATCAAACTCTCCATTATATTTTATTCTTATACTGATGATTTCGTATACACCCTATTTTTCTTTCTCAAAGAACTAAATAACAAATTAGTTTTTTTTCTAATTTGATGTCAAGTATTTTTATTTAAATAAAATAAAAAAATTTTCAAGAATGTAAACAATTTTTTAAAAAAAATTAAATTATTTATTTCCTATTGCAGAATTTCAATATTTGGAAGATATTGACTTAATATTTTTGGTACAACAATCTCACCAGCACTTGTTTGATAATTTTCAATAACTGCTATCATTGTTCGTGGAGTTGCCACACCTGAGCCATTTAATGTATGAATAAAATGAACGTCTCTTTTAGAGCGATATCTAATATTTGCTCTTCGTGCTTGAAAATCTATATAATTACTACAAGAAGACACCTCCAAATACTTACCTAAACCTCCAGCCCAAACTTCAATATCATAACATTTATAAGCTGCAAAACTCAAATCACCACTGCAAAGCAATCTAACACGATAAGGCAATTCAAGTGCTTGCAAAACTGCTTCAGCATTTCTCAATATCTCCTGTAAAGCTTCTTCAGAATTTTCCGGTTTTACAAACTGAACAAGCTCCACTTTATTAAATTGATGAATCCTTTGTAAGCCTTTGGTTTCTTTACCATAAGAACCAGCCTCTCTACGAAAACAAGGAGTATAAGAAACATACTTAATAGGAAGCTCACTTTCATCAATAATTTCATCTTGATAAAGATTTGTTACTGGAACCTCGGCTGTTGGAATTAGAAAAAAATCATCCTGCTCAATAAGATACATATCTTCTTCTAATTTTGGTAGTTGACCTGTTCCAGTCATAGTTTTTCTATTAGCCAAAAATGGAGGAAAAATTTCTTGATAACCATGATTTTTCTGATGAAAATCTAACATAAAATTTATTAGTGCTCTTTCTAAATTTGCTCCCTTATTTGTATAACATACAAATCCACTACCAGCAATCTTTGCTGCGCGTTTAAAATCAATCAATTGAAGTTTCTCTGCTAATTCAATATGATCAAGTGGTTCAAAATCAAACCTGGGTTTTTCGCCCCATTCTTTTATCACTATATTATCCTCATCGCTTTTACCGATTGGAACACTTTCATCAAAGATATTCGGAATTGTTAAATAAATCCTTTGAAATTCTTCATTAGTTTTATTAATTTCAGCATTGATAATTTTTATCTCTCCAGCTATCTTTTTCATCTCTGCGATTTCTTTATCTGCATTTTTCCTATTCTTTTTATATTCAGCAATTTGTTTTGATACAGAATTCTGGAGTTTTTTCTTCTCTTCAAATTGAAATTTTAATTCTTTCAATTTTTTATTAATCGTTAGAAATTTATCAATACCAACCTTTTCATTTTTTGCAATTATGCACTTCTTAACAAGTTCATTATTTTTTCTAATAAATTTTATGTCTAACATATTCTAACCCTATCTCTCATATAAAACAAACCGCTAATGGAAGCGAGGAAACGCTAATAAAATTATTAATTTTTAGAATATTAGCGAGAATTAGCGTCTATTGGCGGTTAATATTCTTTTCAGAAATTTTTATGATTTCTTTAAAATCCTCTAATTTTAAACTCGCGCCACCAATCAATCCTCCATCAATATCCTCTTGTGCAATCAAATCTCGAATATTAGAAACCTTAATACTTCCACCATACAAAATTGAAATTTCAGCAGCAATATTTTTTCCAAACTTTTGAGAAATCCAATCTCTTATGAATTTATGGGCTTGTTCTGCAATTTCCGGAGTAGCTGTTCTACCTGTTCCTATTGCCCAAACAGGTTCATAAGCTAGAATAATATTTTTCATATCAGGTGGTAGAATATCTTTCAATCCATAATTCAACTGTTGTTCTAATACTTTTTCTGTCTTACCAGCTTCCCTTTCCTCTTCTGTCTCTCCAACACACATCACAACATTAACTCCATTTGAGATAAGTGATTTTACTTTTAAATTTACCTCTTCATCTGTCTCATGAAAAATATTTCTTCTTTCAGAATGTCCGACTAATGAATATTTACTACCAATTGATAAAATCATTTTTGGAGAAATCTCGCCTGTATATGCACCGAAATCTTTATAATAGATATTTTGAACTCCAATATCTATATTATTTTCATCCAGCATTTTTAGGGCAATTTGTATATAAATATTTGAAGGAAAGATCAATATCTGACATCTGTGCTCAAAATCTTTTTCCCATTCAGAAATTCCTTTGAAGAAATCATTTACTTCATCAAGAGTTTTATTCATCTTCCAGTTGCCCGCAATGATTATTTTTCGCATTCTACTCTTCCTATTTACTATTTTTTGCCACAAAGGCACAATCTCAAATTAAATTGGGGACACAAAGTAAATCTGAAACTTACGGGAATAAAATAAATGTGTTCACCTACTATAAGGAAATCCTCACCATTCCGCATTCCGCATTCCGCACTTAAAAATTACTCACTTTTCTGAATAAATTCTATCTGTTGTTTAGCTGAAGGACCTAATGTGGGATGAGTTTTTATCATTTCAAACTCAGCCAAAGCTTCAGCATTTTTTCCCTCTTTACGATATATCAAGCCAAAGTAATAGTGGGCTTGGGGATTGGTTGAGTCCGTTTCTCTAACTTTCGCAAGATTCTCTTTTGCTTCCTTGAAATAACCTCGTTCATAATAAAGCTGACCCAAAATTAAAGAAACTTCCTTATCGAATTTTATCGAATTAGATTGTTCAAAAGCTTGTAAAGCATCCTCGATATCACCAATATTTTGATAGAATATACCCAAATTTTTATAGACCTTTTTTAATATATAATCTTCTGGATTTGTTGCAATATAGTCATTATAAACCTTAATAGCACTTGTATCTTGACCGATTTTATAATAGAACAATGCAACTTTTCCAAGAATATCAACCTTCTTTTTATTCAAATCAAATGCTTCTGAATAGAACTTTATTGCATTTATCAGATCGTTTTCCCCTTCATATATTTGTGCAATCTTATATTTGATTTTATATTCATCAAAATTTTTATCAAAATCAATCAACACTTGTAGAGCTTTATCTTTATTCCCAATATTATTATAAATTTTATTTAATGATGTAATGATTTTATAATTATCAGGTTCACTCTGCATTCTCAAGTTATAGTATTCAATAGCTCTATCATATTGGTTGGTCATATTGTAAAGCACAGAAAGATTTTTATATAACTCATTAATTCTGACAGTTTTGGGATTTTCTTCAGTATCAATTTGTCGATATTTTTCTAATGAAATAAGAAATTTGTCAATTGCTCCATGATAGTCTTCGGAATTATACAGTTCAACACCCTCATTATAAGCTGTTCCTGCATCATATTCAATTTGCTGAATATCGTGGTCTGATAATTCTTGTGCCTGAACAAAATTTGCAATAATTAAAAATATTGCAGATATTATTAAACATACTATTGCTTTCATTTTTCTTTGTTCCTCCTGAAATTTTTTTCCAATCCGCCAGCTGCCTGTCCGCCGTAATATCCATTCTCCGTAGGTTTACTCCGAAGGATGAACTATGGAAGGCGGGGCGGATTAAGCCCTTGGATGATAGAGTGAATGAATTTCTTTCAAATATTTTCTGTCAATGTTTGTATAAATTTGTGTGGTACTTATACTACTATGACCCAAAAGTGTTTGAACAACTCGCAGGTTT
>DAOVPZ010000010.1 GCA_030628975.1 Candidatus Cloacimonadota bacterium | reverse complement strand
TATTCTCTATGTAAATCATTTTCCAATATTTGCTCTTCCATTTGCATCATTTCCAATCAAAAGGGAAAGGCATTCAGGCTTTCTTATTCCTGACCCAGGATATAATAAAATAGAAGGAAAAACCCTTAAAGATTTAGCCTACTTTCAAACATTAGGAGATTATGGTGATATTTTATTTGCATTAGACTTTATGGAGTTAACTGGTTTTGAGTTTCGCATCAGAAGTAGATATTTAAAAAGATATTTTATTCAGGGAAATATTAAAAGTCGTCTTTTATATTATCGTAACCCATCTCAGTATCAATCTGAGAAAAAATATAAAATCCGTTGGTCAATAAATTCTTTTCATAAACAAACACTCTCTCCTTATAGCAACTTGCTTATTAAAGCAGATTTCGTAAGTGATACAGAGGTAAGAAAGACAAGCGAGGATAAAGAAGTGCGAATGGATAAAACTTTACATTCGTATTTATACTATACCCAAAAGAAAGGAAGTAACAATTTCAATACAACTCTGGATTACAAAGAAGAGTTGGTTGATAGTAACAGAACCCTTTATTCAAAAATATATTTCTCTAAGAGAGCTGGATATATTAATTTTAACATTTCTGGAGATTGTCGATATTATAATGATTATCAGAAAGATTCATCATCAAAAAACAAAGATAAAATTACTCTAAATCTACCCTCTGCATCCTTTCAAATGTATCAACGACGAATCTCTCAATTATTTGATAAAGAAAAAAAAGAGTTTTCAAACTGGTGGGATAATTTTTATCTATCGTATAAAGGGAATGCGATACACAAAGCAGAAATTAATAAAAAATCTCCGAATTTATCTGAACTGTTTTATCATGATACTTATGATTCAGAAGGAGAAATTATATCTCAACACAGAGAAGGGATTAAACACTCGATATCACTGAAATATGATAGTAAAATTTTGAATATTCTTACATTTATACAATCCATCAATTACAAAGAAATTTGGGTTGATAAAGACAATAAAAATAATAAATTGGTAAGAGGATACGACTATAACACCAAAACTTTCGTTTCAATTCCAATATATGGCATATTTTATCTTAACACATTTGGAGTAAAGGCATTGCGACATATTATTACTCCTAAAATCAATTTTACTATGCATCCTGACTTTTCTGAAAATGATAGATTTAAAAAGACAAACGATTACTTCTGTCCTGTGAGTATTAGTTCAGCAGATAGATCTCAAAAACTAAAAATCTCCTTAGTAAATAAACTCCAAGCAAAGGTTTTGGATAAAAATGAGAAAATTAAAAAATTAAATAATCTCTTTTCTATGAGTACTTTATTTGATTATGATTTTGAGAAAAAGCCAAAAGGATTCAGTGATATTTCACACATTATTTCAGTTATGCCATTCAGTTTAGAAATTGGTGAAACCAATCTAAACCTTTCCTATTCTTTTAGATGTTCACAAGATTTTTATTCATTTAAGGTTGAAAATTATACTCTTAATTCAACATTTTCTATTAATGGAAGTCAACTTTATATTGACTATTTTCCATATAAGAATATTGAAAAAGAAGATGATAAATTATCCTCATTTCAAGAAAACACTTTTGGGGAACAAATGATGAAACCTTGGAATGCTTCAATGGTATTTTCTTATAGAAGAAACAGAAATACTGGTTACTATAGCTCAGGATTGCATAGCAGTTTACGATTTAACTTGACGAAAAATTGGAGTATCGATTACAAAAATTACTATAATATTAAAGAGCATAAATTGATTTCTCAAAGTATAAATATTTATAGAGATTTGCACTGTTGGCAATTAAGATTTACCTGGAGTAAATCAGGTGAGTATTGGTCATACAGGTTTCAAATTAGTGCAAAGAAATTACCTGACTTGAAATTCCGTCATTCGGACAGAAAACATTGGTAATAATTATGAGTATACAAAATCTTCATATAAAAATAATTATTAATTACATTAAACCCCTATACTTATTATTTATTGGGCTTTTAATATTTTATATCCATAGTTGTGGAGAAAGTAATCCAGTAACAAATGATAATAATGACAACTTTCTCATATTTGGTGAAGAACATACTTTAGAAATAGTTACATGGAATATTCAAGACTTCCCTAAGAATGGGCAGACCACAATCAACAAAGTGGGAGAAATCATCAGAGATTCAAAAGTTGATATATTTACAATTCAAGAAATAACAGATACCATCTCATTTAATCAATTAGTTGCTAATTTATCTGAATATGAGGGTTTATATTCTGAAGATACTTATAATGGATTCTATATAAAAACAGGAATAATCTATAAGAAGGATATTGTTGAAATAGAATCTTATAGTCAGCTGTTTTGGGGAGACTGGTATGCTTTTACAAGACCCCCTTTACTTTTGGAAATCAAATCAGAATTAAATGGTAACATTTTTGATTTTAATTTAATAATTATACATCTAAAAGCAGGAGGAGGATGGGAAGAAATCGATAGGCGTAGAGCTGCAGCAGAATCACTAAAAGCTTATATTGACGATAAAATTATATATGAATTTGAGAAGGATTACATAATTGCTGGTGACTGGAATGATGAAATTGATGATCCTGAAGATGAAAATTCTTTCAATGTGTTTATTGCAGATACAACGAATTATAAATTTCTAACTTGGTCTCTTGCAGGAAATCAATACTTTGCTTCTTGGCCTCATTTTCCATATTATAGCTTGATAGACCATATTTTAATTTCAAAAGATTGCTTTGATGAATTTAACAATGAAAGCATAGAAACACTACGATTGGATGACTTCATATATCACTACTTTGATACTATTTCTGACCATAGACCTGTAATGGCAAAATTCCCGGTTTTTTAAATAAAAAGGAAGAAGCTTTCACTCCTTCCCGCTAATCTAATTTTTTACTTAAATTTTACAATTACTTATTCTTTTTCAGCTGCTTCTTTTTCCTCTTTTAATTTCCTTTCTCTTTCTTTTCGCTTTGCTTTAATCTTTTCAAGATGCGCTGTTACAAAATCATTAACTTCTTTTTCCTCACGACCAAAGAAAAAAGTCTTTACACTAAATATCAATCTTCTGTTTTCCCTATCAACTTCAATAACTTTTACAGGTAATTCTTCACGGATGTCAAATGCAAATTCAGAATTCTCTAATCCAGGAATTCCAAGATGAGAGGTGGGTATAAAACCTTCAATTTCCTCTGCTGCAGAAATCAATGCACCTTTTGGAATTATTTTTATAATTTTCACTTTATGTTCAGAATTAATTGGAAAATTCTCTTCGATATTTTCCCATGGGTCAGGCTTTATTTGTTTAATCCCAAGAGCAATTCTTTGCATAACTTTATCAATTGAGAGAATGACTGCTTCAACTTCCTGACCCTTTTTTAGCACTTCACCTGGATGAAGAATACGTTTGGTCCAGGATAGATCAGAGATATGTATCAAACCGTCAATATCCTTTTCCACCTCCATAAAAGCACCAAAATTTGTAATATTCTTAATTCTCCCTTTTATCTTGGTGCCAACAGAATGTTTAACATCAATAGTAATCCACGGATTTGGTTCAACCTGCTTTAAACCTAAAGAAATACGATGTTCATCCTTATCAACAGAAAGTACAATTGCATTAGCTACGTCTTTAACTTTAAGCAGTTGTTTGGGGTGTGTAATCTGTTTTGTCCAAGACATCTCAGAAATATGGATAAGACCTTCAACACCTTTTTCAAGCTCTATAAAAGCTCCATAATTTGTAATATTTGTAACCTTACCTTCAACCTTTGAACCTTCAGGATATTTTATCTCAATATTTTGCCAGGGATGTGGCACTAACTGTTTTAATCCTAATGATACTTTCTCGGTTTCTTTATCAAAAGAGAGGACTTTCACCTTAATTCTATCTCCGATATTAAGCATTTCTGAAGGATGACTAATATGACCCCATGACATATCAGAAATATGAAGAAGACCATCTATTCCACCAAGATCAACAAAAACTCCATAATCCATTATATTTTTTACTACACCATCAATCTCAATTCCTTTTTCCAATTTCTCTAATAATCCAGATTTTTTCTTAGTCAGTTCCTCCTCTAAAACCATTTTTCTGGAAAGCACGATATTCTCTTTTCCACGATCAAAACTTATGATTTTAAAATCAGAATCCTTTCCTACAAGATGGTCTAAATTCGGAAGAGTTTTTGTAGAGATTTGAGATGCAGGAAGAAAAGCACTAACAGAATTGAAGTCAACAATCATACCACCTTTTACTCTTCTTATAATTTTTCCTGAAATCTTCCTGCTTTTGTTATAACATTCTGCTAATTCTTCCCAATGTCGTTGAAGATCAGCTCTTTTCTTTGATAAACGAGGTCTTCCTTGTTTATTCTCCTTTTGTATTATATATACCCAGATTTTATTTCCAACCTTGGCTTCTTCTGGTTCTGTGAATTCAGAAATATGTATAACACCCTCTGCTTTAAAACCGATATCAACCAAGACCTCAGTAGAATCTGCACGAATGATTGTTCCTTCAACAACATTTCCAGATTTAACTGTTGCCATTGTCTTTTCATACATCTTAATTTGATTTTCAAAAGAAGTTGCTTCAGAAACCTTAACCTTTTCAGTTTGGACAGAACTCTCTTGCCTTGATTCCATTCTCTGTTCAGAAAGTGGTTCTTGTTTCTTTTTCTCAATTACAACTCCTTTATCCTTTTTATCAACTTTTTTAGGTGAAGATTTTTTAACAACTTTTTTTTCTTTTTTATCAGTTTTTTTCGCTTTAGGAGATTCTTGAAATACATCTTTCACTTTCTTCTCAGTGGTTTTTGTAGAAGTCTTCTTTTTATCCTTTTTTTCTTCTTTTTCTTCGATGAGATCCAATGTTTTACTTGCAGATGTTTGAGGTTTTTTTGGTGATTCTTCTGAAATTTTTGATTTTAATTTCTTTTCCTTTTTTTCTTCTAAATCACTAACAGTTTTTTTTCTTTTTCCCTCTTTCTCTTCCTTTACTTCTGATGTTTGTTCTTGTTTTGTTTCCTTTACACTTACATTATCATCCATACTTCCTCCATTTTTTATCGAGGATGCCTATTTATGACATTTCCTTTTTTTTATCCTCTTTAATAAATTAACTCTTTAATATTTTACTACATATCTAAAATTCTTTTTTTTGCTCCATTGATTATCCATTCTGGGGTAGAAGCACCTGCAGTTATTCCAACTGTGTCAATATTTTTAAACCATTCATCCTTCAATTCTTCGGAAGTTTCAATATAATAAGTTCTACAATTTTCTGATTTAGATATCTCAGCAAGACGAGCAGTATTCGCACTATTTTTACCACCAATTACAATCATAATATCAACATTATGGGCTAATGCTTTTGTTGATTCCTGCCTTAGTAATGTTGCATGACAAATAGTATTCACTATATACAATTCTTTACATTCCCTGATTAACTTGACTGACAGTTTTTCAAATTTATCTTCGATCTGGGTTGTTTGAGCGATTAAGCCAATCTTTTTTCCCTTTGGCAGATCAAAATTTGAATCAGGATTTTCAACGACTATAGCACTATCATCAACATAACTAAGAAGTGCAGCAACCTCAGGGTGATTTTCTTCACCTAAAACTACGAGTTGAAAACCTTCTATAGTGAGCTTTTTTGCATATTCTTGAGCATTTTTAACAAAAGGGCATGTAGCATCAACTACATTCACTTTTTTATTCAATAACTTCTCATAATCATAAGATGTAATTCCATGAGAACGGATAATTATTGTCTCATCAGTAATATCATCAATATCTTCTATAAAATCGATTCCTTTTTCTCTAAGATGCGAAACCATTTGAGGACTATGGATAATTGGTCCTAATGTGGCTACTTTTTTATTTTGTTGAGCAGTTTTTAAAGCAATTTGAATTGCTCTTTTTACACCAAAACAAAAACCAGAATGCTCAGCTACTTTAACCTTCATCATCTTCAATACTATTAATAATATCTAAAATCTTCTGGGCAAATTTTCTATAATTAGGTTTCTCATCTTGAATACTTTTATACTTTTCAAGAGAAAAAGGGGGTTTAAAAATAAAAGTCAAATGTTTCTTTCGAAAGAAACATTCTTTGAACTTGTTAATATTCAAAATCTTAACTGGAAAAATTTTGGCTTTGGTTGCCAATGCAATTCTTGCGACACCTGGTTTTGCAGTAAAAGATTTTCTGCTTCCTTCAGGAAAAATCACAAGAGTATTTTTGTTTCTTAGTAATTCCTCGCATTTTTTTATACTACTTCCAGAAAACCTATATCTTCTAATAGATATTGCATTAACAGATTTTAATATCAAACCAAAAATCTTATTTTTAAATAGATCTGATTTTGCAAGAAAATAAGATTCAATTGGTAAAACAGAGCCTAAAAAAAATGGATCAAATGCATTTTGATGATTTGCACAAATTATACCACCTTCTGTAAATTTAAGTTTTTCCAATCCAATAACTTTCAAATTCCAGAAAGTTTTCATTATTAATAAAATCAGTGTATGAATTATTTTATAATGTAATTTCATTTTTGATTATATCAATTATTTCTTGTACTTGTTCTTCAATTGTAAGATTAGTTGTATCGATTTGAATTGCGTTATTAGCCATTTTAAGAGGAGAAATTTCTCGAGTACTATCTGTATTATCACGCCACTTTAAATCTTCTTTTATTTTTTTCAATGAAATATCATCAATCCGCGAGCTGGCGGATTTATCTTTCATTTCAAGAAATCTTCTTTTAGCTCTTTCGTTTATTGAAGCTGTTAAAAAGAATTTGAAATCTGCATCAGGAAATACAACTGTACCAATATCTCTGCCATCCATTATAATTGATTGATTTTCAGCAATCTTTCTTTGAAGCCAAACCATCCTTTCGCGAATGATCCTTTTTTTGGCTATAATTGAAGAATAATTAGTAATCTCGGAATTTCTAATTTTCATAGATACCTCTTTCCCATTTAACAAAATGACATTCTCTTCTTTTTCAGAGTTGTAAAGTATTTCAATATTGATTTTATTTAATATCTCATTGAGTGCAGTTTCATTCTCTAAATCAATATTATTCTCTTTCAAATAAAGAGCAGCAGCTCTGTACATCGACCCACTGTCAATATAGATGCATTTTAGTTTTTTCGCTAAAAGTTTCGCAGCAGTGCTCTTTCCTGAACTGGCAGGTCCATCAATTGCAATTACAAATTTTTTTCTTCTATTTTTCATATAAATTTTTCAAAAAGAATTTTCTTCATTTTTTTCGTCAACCTTTTATTTCAATCAAAATTTATCTTTAATCATTAACAAAATAATTGACATAAAAATTTAACATCATTGGTTTCAATAAATTAAAAGAGGTTTAAAAACCAGATGTATCATTTTATTTCGTTTTTTTTCGCATTTCTGTTTGTCTATTTTTTTACTTTTCAGATAAGAAAAATAGCAATTAGACTTAATTTTATTGATAAACCAGAAGAAAGAAAATTTCATACAAAACCAACACCTTTATTAGGAGGAATAGCAATTCTATTTGGATTAATCATATCTTTTATTGTTTCCTATTATATTTGTCATGATTTAATTCCTCAAATTAAAGTAATATCTTATTTTTATATTGGATTGTTACTTGTTTGTCTCCTCGGGTTATATGATGACTATTCTATGCTAAACCCATATATAAAATTCATTATCCAATCTATTATAGCATTACTATTTATTTTCGGAACAAAAATGACCAATATTTTTGGTTCTGAATTTATTACTGTTCCATTATTACTACTCTGGATGGTTGGTTTAATGAATGCACTTAATTTTTTAGATAATATGGATGGAATTACTGCTGGTATGGCATCTATTTTAGGTTTAGGCTATTTTGCATTAGGAATTCTATCTGGGAATCATTTCCTTTCGCTTATCTCAGTAATTTTTATAGGAAGCTGTCTTGGATTTCTCTTTCATAATTTCCATCCAGCAAAAATTTTCTTAGGTGATGCTGGAAGTATGCTCATAGGCTATACACTCTCAGTTTTGGGAATCATATTATTTAATGAACTTCCCAAAAATTGTTCATTACTCTTGCCAATTTTATTACTTTCATATGCAATTTTTGATATCTCATTAGTAAGTTTTACCCGCAAGAGAGATGGAAGAAATATACTTGAAGGTGGGCAAGACCATTCAACACATCGTATAGGAACTGCTACTGGTTCTGTTAAAGTTACTGCTTTTATGGTTTATCTTATTAACATTGTTATAGTTTTGATTACTGTGATAGTCTTTAAAATAAATAATCAATTTTTAACATTAGCTACCACAATAATTTTTGCAACAGTGTTTTTATTCTTTGGTGGGCAATTAGACAATATTCCTATTATAATATCACAAAATCAATTACGCAAGAAACAAAAAGATGTCCTTTCTAAAACAAAGATATGAAAAAGTTTTCATACATACTTATTATACCTCTCATTTTTTCTTGCACCAATATACCATATAAAACTGCTCGTAAAATATATAAACATCAAGACTATAAATCAGCAATTGAACAATTTGATAATTCTATCCTACAAAAAGGTAATCCAGCATTAAAGGTAAAAGCAAAATTTTATCGTTCTGAATGTTATTACGAATTAGGTAGAATGGAAATGGAAAAAGAAAATTATAAAGAAGCTGCTGATCTACTTTTTCTTGCTAATTCTGATAAAGCTGATAATATTTTAGATAGTTGCTATTATGAAATTGCAAAAGACTATATTCAAAAAATGGATTATGATTTTGCATATTACTACCTAAACTTCATAACAGAAAATCTATGGGATTCTGAGCTAACACCAGAAATTTTATACACAAAAATCAAAATTGAATTCGAAGTGAAAAATAATTCTAAAAGATCATATAAAATATATCAATCATTGCAAGATAACTTTCCAGAAAGTGAATCATTTCAATTATCCAAAAAGATTGCTAATCAGTATCTACCAGATTTTATAGCAGATGCAAAAAAAAAATGGATAAATAATGAATTTAATTCCTCTTTGGAAAGCTTATTTATATATCTAAAATATCCTGCAGATTTCAAAAATGAAATCAAATCTCTTATTGGCAATGTTTATTTCTCATTGGGAGAAGATTTATTTGATAACGATAATTTGGAAGAAGCAGAGCAAAATTTTCGACAAGCTGGGGAATACAATTCTCAATTGGTTCAAGCGGTATTAGACAAACTAAACCAGATTTGCATAATCCATATCGAAAATGGTAATAGCCTATTAGCACAAAGAAAAATTGACGAAGCTATTGCTTCTTATCAAAAAACTCTAAATATAATTGAAGGTTATGAATTAGCTTTGGAAAAAATCAATTATGCAAACGAAATTGCTGAGAATATTAAAAAAGCTAATGAGTTAGTCCTTCAAGGTGATAAACATTTCGAAGAAAAAGAATATCAAAAAGCAATGAATATATACACCATGGCATATCAATTCGATAAAATTGTCTACATTCAAGAGAAGATTAATAATGCCTATATCTGGTTAAGAATTACAACCGACCCCGAAAAATATGCTTTAGAACTCCTTGAGAAATATGGAAAAGGTATAATAATTAAGAAAATTTCTGAAATTGAAGAGGAAGCTTTAAATAAATTTTCTCGTAAGGATATAAAAATTATTCCTTGGCAGGTCTTCCGTTCACCTGCAAAAAATAGTTATGAAGTAAGATATTCTATTATAACACCAGGAAAAAATTATTTCCTATTCTGGCTTGTTAAATTGGAAACAGGTACTATTAGGCCATTGAATAAAGACACCGAGGTCTTTCTTTCATGAAAAAAGTACTTATCTCTATCTTTATAACACTTCTAGTAATCTTATTTTTTGCAAACACTCTTTTTGCATCTAACGAAAATACTGATTTGATTGGTGATAAAAAGCATTCTGTTATACCGTTAAACAACAAATATGGTTGGAATTCTGCTTTAGAATGGAAACGAGCCCGAGAAGTACTTAATCATGAATTAACAATCTACCAATTATATGAAGAGAAAAGGCAATCCCATTTTGCAAATTCTCTAAAATCCCTTTTAACACCTGGTTGGGGGCACTTTTCTGTAAAAAGCTATACAAAAGGACAAGTACTGTTAGGAATACAAATTTTTTTAGTTGGTAGTTCATTTTATTTTTATGATAAATCTATGGATATGTATGATAAGTATAAAAAAGCTAATCAAATAAATGATATTAACCAATACTACACAGATGCAAACGATTCCTATAGAACTTCTCAAATTCTTCTCGGATTTTGTGCTATTGTATGGGCATATACTATTTTAGATGTAGTTCAAGCAACTGAAAACTACAATCGTAATCTCTGGGAAAAGCTCACATTTAAATATAAAAATACTGAGATTTCATTCAGCCCAAAAGGGATTAGTATTAATTTTTAGTCTAATGAAAGAAAAATTATTAATATTTCTAATTTTTATTTTGTTAACATTAATTTCATGTTCTTTAGACAGAAGTAATCCTTTGGACCCAGTAGGAAATCCCGAAATTATATGCCCACCAGACATAGATTATTTATGGATTGATAATTGGATTCTAACATGGAATGTTGGAATTGCTGTACACAATGATAGCATTTATTGTGCTGATGGTTATTATATTTATGGTGCTATAGGATATAATGGTAAATACGATCACCTTTCAACAGAACATGATACAACCTACTCCATAGAAGATGCATGGTATGATCTTCACTATAGATGGTTTAAAGTATCCTCATATATAATTTTTTCAGATACTTTAGAAGGATACCTTTCCAAACCGATAACTCTTTCAGAATAATATGGTTTCAAAAACTAAAATCTTATCTCCTTTAAATAACGAACAAAAAGAAGCTGTCTTATGCACAGAAGGACCTGTTCTGATCCTTGCTGGAGCGGGTAGTGGAAAAACCAGATGCATTGTTCATCGGATAGCATACCTTATTTCCGAAAAAAAAGTTAATCCATATAATATCCTTGCTGTAACTTTCACAAATAAAGCAGCAAATGAGATGAAGGAAAGACTAATTCCACTTTTAGAAGATAATATCTCTACTCGCAATCTCTGGATAGGAACATTCCATTCTATGTGCGTCAGAATTTTACGATCAGAATCTTCCCGACAAGTCGGGATTCCTTTTACTTCTAATTTTACTATTTTTGACGAAGATGATCAACTTCGTATTATGAAGAAAGTAATTAAGAAATTAGAATTGCCTGATACCAATTTCCCCCCAAAACGTATCTTAGAAATTATTTCTAGCCAAAAAAATAATCTCATAGATTACAAAAGTTATCTTATAGATGAAAATTCTTATTATTCAAAAGTAGTTGGTTCTATCTTTGCAAATTATCAAAAATATTTATTGAATAATAATGGACTTGATTTTGATGATTTACTTCTATATACAGTTAAACTTTTTCAAAAACATCCTGAAATTTTAAAAAAATACCAAGAAAGATTTCATTATATTATGATAGATGAATATCAAGATACAAATTTCGCTCAATATCAATTCACATACTTGCTTGCAAAATCGCATAAAAACATCTGTGTTGTTGGAGATGACGACCAATCGATTTATACCTGGCGTGGTGCTGATATAAGAAATATTCTTTCTTTTGAAGACGATTATGCAAATACAAAAAAAATATATATGACTCAAAATTATCGCTCTCCTCAGCTTGTCCTTTCTTCAGCTAATGATCTAATTTCTCATAATGAATCTCGACATCAAAAGGAACTGTGGACTGCCAAAAAAAAAAGGAAAGAAAATCAAATTATACGAAGTACAGAATGGAAGGCATGAAGCTATTCTCGTTTCAAGAAAAATTCAAGAATTAATTAATAGCGAAAAAACAGAATATAAAGATATTACAGTATTTTATCGAACAAATGCTCAGTCCAGATTATTTGAAACTCAGTTTATTAAAGATCATATCAATTACCAGATTGTAGGTGGAGTTAACTTTTTTCAAAGAAAAGAAATTAAAGATATCCTGGCTTATCTAAAAGTCTTAGCAAATCCAAGTGATAATGAAAGTCTTTTGAGAATTATCAATTTTCCCAAAAGAGGGATTGGAAAAACTACAACAAGTAGATTACTTGATTTTACTTCTCAAAATAATATATCCTTATTCAATTCTCTTCAAATAATTGATAAAATAAAAGAATTATCATCTTCATATCGTAATAAGCTTAAATCTTTTTACACATTATTAGAAGAATTCAAAAAAACTTCAGAAACCCAACCATTTAAGCAACTTGTTAAAGATATCGTGAAAGAACTGAATCTTATTGAAATCTACACTAAAGAAGAACTGATCAAAGGTGAAACACGAGCTGATAATATAAAAGAATTCATTGCATCAACTGATGAATTCTCTGAAGGTTATCTAAAAGAATATGGAGTAGAACCCAATCTTGTTGAATATTTACAAAATATCTCGTTAATTTCTGATATTGATAGGACAGATAAGAATGATAATGTAATCTCCTTAATGACGATGCATAATGCCAAGGGTCTGGAATTTCCTTATGTATTTATTGTTGGTGTGGAAGATGGACTTGTTCCTCATCGAAATTCAATGGAAAGTATATCCCAGATTGAGGAAGAACGACGCCTTTTTTATGTTGCTATCACAAGAACTATAAAGGAATTAACAATCTTATATGCAAATTCTCGTCGTTTTTTTGATTCATATATCACAAATTTTCCATCACGATTTTTAAATGAAATTAGTGATGAATATTTCGAGAAATTTATATTAACTTCAGAACTTGATAAAGAGTATCCTGATAGTTATTATCAATTTGAGCAAAAAAAGGTTTATTCAAAAACCAACTACAAGAAATTTCGAGTAGGTCAAAGAATTGCCCATACTGAATTTGGTCAGGGAATGATTTTATCAATAAAGGGAGATGGTGATTTAACCAAACTTACAATATCTTTTGATAGTGGTGAACTAAAAAAAGTAATTTCAAGCTATATAAGAGTATTATGAAAAAAATAATTGCCTTAATTATTATATTAATTTATTCTATTTCTCTTTCTGCTGAAAAGTATGCAGGTGAGTTTCTTAATCTTGGTGTTGGAGTTAAAGCAAAAAGTCTTGGAAATGCATTTGTTTCAATCGCAGATGATCCAACTGCTATTTACTGGAATTCTGCTGGAATGCAATACTCAAATAATATCAGTTTTGATATCATACATTCCGAAGAATATGCTGGTAATCTCAAGTATGATGCTTTCGCACTTATATATCCATTTGATAACAAAACGCATCTGGGTCTATTGTTAACAAGAATTGGAATATCCGGGAATCCATTTACAAAATTATCAGTTCCTGAAGATATCTCTTCAGTCTATGCTTATAAATATGTTACATATTCAGACTATGCTGGATATATTGCATTCTCTTCAAAACTCTCCTCAAAATTATCCTATGGTTTTTGTAGTAAAATCATATATAAAGATATTGGAAATATCTCTGCTTCTGGGCTTGGTTTAGATATTGGTTTACTTTTTCAAGCAAGTAAGAAATTAAGATTTGGAATAAATATCAGAGATATTTTCGGAACACCAATCTGGTGGAATAATAGTAATACAGAAAGAATCAATCCTAATATATTCGCGGGAATGAGTATAGATTTTATTCTTCCAATTCTTATTAAACCCGTAACTTTGTCACTCCAATCAGATATATTTTTTGAAAACAGAGACTTCACTTCTCAAGTACATTATAAAAACACGAGTGCAGATTTCCATGCAGGATTAAAAATTGATTTCTCAAAATTCATAAAATTATACGCAGGATTTGATAGGAAATATCCAACAACTGGTCTTGAAATTTCATACAAACAGTTTAGACTAAATTACGCTTTTCAAAGTAATAATGATTTAAGCAACTGCCATCGTGTATCTCTTGGAATAAGGTAAATAACTATCAAGGTTATTACCTCTTATGAAAAACTTGACAGCTTATATCATAATTAAAATTTTAGTTTCAGATCTTTCTAAGACCTATTGATTCTGATTTTAGGCTAGCTAAAAAAGAAATTCTAAATTATATTCAACTTCGTTCCGATTAATCGGGATACAAGTAGTTAGTAAGCTGTTATTAGGTAAATCATTTCTAATATAACAAGTAAAAAAAAGAAAGGAGATTTTGATGAAAAAATTAATATTGATAATAATTACTATTTCCCTTTCCAGTACTTTAATGGCTGGTGGTTTCCAGATTAATGAACATGGTGCAAAGGCAATGGCAATGGGCGGTGCATTTACCGGTCTGGCAGATGATCCTTCTGCAGTGTATTTCAATCCTGCTGGAATTACTCAACTTGATGGCACTCAAATTATGACAGGTCTTACTCTAATCTTACCAAGTGCTTCTTTTAGAGGTCCGAGTCCAGAAATTACTGAATATGAAATTAAAGAACAGGTATTCAATCCAATCAATTTCTATTTAACTCACAAATTCAATGAGAAATTATATGCTGGTCTCTCTGTGAATAATCCTTATGGGCTTGGTACTGAATGGAAAGAAGATTGGATTGGAAAATATCTTGCTGGAAAAACTGAAGTTACAACATTCTTTATTACTCCTGTGATTGCGTACAAGTTTGGCAATCTTTCTTTGAGTGCAGGACCAACTTATGCTTTCGGTAATGTGATAATAACAAAAATGACATCACTCGCTCCATTTGAAGGTGATGCAAAAATTACACTTGAGGGTAAAGATAGTTCTGTATTGGGATTTTCTGCAGGTGCTTTTTACGAACCCATTGAAGAAAAGTTATCTTTTGGATTATCATTTAAAAGTGAAACAAAATTTGAATTTGAAGGTGATGTAACTTCCGAAGGTCCATCTCAACTGGAAGGTATATTACCAACAGGTGATATTTCTGCAGATTTGACAACCCCTATGAATTTAACCTTTGGAATGGCATTTAAACCATTTAGTAAATTAACTTTAACCACAGATTATCAGCATATTGGATGGTCAAGCTATGATACTTTAGCAGTTGAATTTGCGGAAAATGATGAATGGAATATATCTGCACCAAGAAATTATCAGGATGCCTATAT
>DAOVPZ010000001.1 GCA_030628975.1 Candidatus Cloacimonadota bacterium | reverse complement strand
TAAGTATTTTTTAGTAATTTTCATATATTTTTAAGATGAAATTTTGTCATAAAAACATTACACATCAAAGATATATGTCATAAAAATATGACAGGATATTATTGTTTCATATGTAAATAATTTCTAACCACAAAGACACGAAGGCACGAAGAAGAAATTATTTCTAAATAGAATTTTAAAAAAGGATGGATTCTAAAAATGAATTCAGTTTATTATACAAAATTAAGTAGATTAGGAAAACAAATTATTTTATACTTAGTGTCTTTGAGCCTTGGTGGTTTAGATTTGTCTGCCACGAAGACACCAAGACACGAAGAAGGAATATGAGTTTTAGAGTTTTATTAAAATTAAAAATTATTATAGTCTTAGTGCCTTTGTGCCTTTGTGGCTAAAAAAGAAAAAGCGAGGTAAAATGCCAAACATAAAAGTCGATGGTATAGATTTTGAAGCACCAGAAGGGTGGACAATTCTGGAAGCAGCTAAATTCTTGGGATTGGAAATACCTACTCTATGTTATAATGAAGGACTTACTGCTTGGGGTGGTTGCCGACTTTGTGTAGTGGAAATTGGAAAGGATGACAATACAAGACTTGTCTCATCTTGTACCTATCTTGTTGAGGAAGGACTTAATATCCGAACTGCTTCAAGAAGAGTAGTTCGGGCAAGAAAGGTGTTGATTGAGCTTCTGATTGCTTCCTGTCCAACTTCAAAAACAATTCAGGATCTGGCTGCAAAATTTGGTGTTCAGAAAGTTAGATTCAAACCGGATTGGGAGGACTGTATATACTGCGGATTATGCGTAAGAATGTGTGAAGAACAGATGGGTGCCAAAGCTATAGGATTTGTGGAAAGAGGTGGAAAGCTGAAAATTACAACACCTTTTGATAGAAGGTCTGATGTTTGTCGCTTATGTGGTGCCTGTATGTATATCTGTCCAGCCTGCCAGCTCAGGTGTGACGGTCCAAATCCCGAAAATCTGGTATGTGGTGGTTGTTTGAATATCCTTCAACCAACCTGTTTGGAATATTATGATGATTATATGTGCTATGAAGGCCTTAAGGGTGACTGTGGGACTTGCATTAGAGAAAAACCGAAAAATCTGCCACGAAAACACTAAGACACAAAGGAGAGGAATGAAGTATAAACCTTTATTAAGAACTTTCCGAAATTATGTCCGGCTCAGACGGATTCTTACGAAGAAATTTTTGAGGATAAGTTTCGGAAAGGTTAATTCCTTCTCGTTACTAATCCCCAGATTAGTAACGCAATTTGATGGGAAACCCTGTTTCACTTTTTGGTGTTTTATTCAAAATAGTTGTTTTATTGCGTTCCCAAAAAGGTTTCCATGCGATGCCGCATGGCTATCGTGGGAACGAGAATCGATCAATTTTAGTTCTTTAAACTTAGTGCCTTTGCCTGCCCCGTAGGGAAGTATGACCCCAGTTGGATAAAAAAATCCAACGGGGTAAACTGTATCGGGAAGCCTTTGTGGTTTGGATTTGTCCGCCACAAAGACACCAGGACACGAAGTTGGAGTTATTTATTAAGAAAAGGTAAAGATAAGATGGATTAAAGGATGTATTAAATTTCACGGGAAAAATATATTCTTTAACTTAGTGCCTTTGTGGCTAAAATAAAAAATAAAGAAAAAAGGAGAATAAAATGAGTTTAACAAGATTAAATGCTACAGCAGCAACTTTAACAAAAAACAGGACTGAAGGTTCTGTAAGTCCATTCAGCGGGATGTGTGTTACCTGTGTTGATGGATGTATTGGTATGTGTGAAATTGGGAAATCCGCATATCGCGGGCATGAAGTAATCTACCCCCAACCTTTTGGCATAATTACTACTGCAGCTGAAAAGGACTATCCTGTGGATTACTCTCACTTTAATATTCTTGGAACTGCAGTTGGTGCAGTAGGAATAGAAGCAGATAGTAATAAAGCAATCTTTCCAAATGTAGATTTAGAAACTTCTATTGGTACAAAGAACAAAATGAAATTCAAACTGCCTTTTATCATCCCGGGACTTGGCTCAACAAATATTGCAAAGAATAATTGGCCTGGCATTGCCATTGGTTCTGCAATTTCAGGAACAGCACTTACTATCGGAGAAAATGTTGTTGGTATGGATGTGGAATCTGAATTCGATAATAAGAAAATTATTAAAGCACCGGATCTGGAATGGAGAATTAAACTATTTCGCGAATGGCAACAGGAAGACTACGGAGACATCATTCTTCAAGCAAATGTTGAGGATACAAAACTTGGAGTTCAGGAATTTGGATTATCAAAACTTGGAGTTACTACAGTTGAGCTAAAATGGGGACAGGGTGCAAAAGATATTGGTGGTGAAGTTAAGATCAAAGACCTTGAAAAAGCTCAACTTCTCTACAAAAGAGGGTATGTTGTTCTTCCCAATCCAACTGATCCAAAAATTATTGAAGCATTTAAAAAAGGTGCTTTCAAAGAATTTGAGCGTCATTCACGCATTGGAATGGTCACCAGAGATGGTTTCCTGAAAAGAGTTGAAGAATTACGTAAATTAGGAGCAAAGAGAATATTCTTGAAAACAGGAGCATACAGACCAGCTGACCTTGCCAGGGCTATTAAATTCGCATCAGAAGCAGAAATTGATCTATTAACCATTGATGGTGCTGGTGGCGGAACAGGAATGAGTCCCTGGAGAATGATGAACGAATGGGGTGTACCATGTGTTGAAATACATTCATTGTCTTATGAATATGCCTGTAGATTGGATAAAAAAGGTAAGTTTGTTCCTGATTTAGCATTTGCCGGTGGATTCACATTTGAAGACCAAATTTATAAAGGTCTTGCTCTTGGAGCTCCTTTTGTTAAACTGATTGGTATGGCAAGAGCACCTCTCGCTGCTGCTATGGTTGGCAAGACAATCGGCAAGAAAATCGATGAAGAACAGGTTCCAGTTTATATTGAACGCTTTGGTGTAACTAAACATGAAATATTTGTAACTGCACCTGAATTGGAAGAAAAATATGGTGATAAATTTAATAATATCCCAACTGGAGCAATCGGTGTTTACACTTACTACCATCGTTTGGCTCAGGGTATGCGTCAGTTGATGTGTGGAAGTCG
Organism: Candidatus Cloacimonadota bacterium; assembly: GCA_030628975.1. Lineage (GTDB taxonomy): Bacteria > Cloacimonadota > Cloacimonadia > JGIOTU-2 > JGIOTU-2 > JAGMCF01. Next base: position 34,798 of record DAOVPZ010000001.1, on the reverse strand, counting down.
TAAATTTGCGCTAAAACATCTTACTCGTGATGATATTACTACAATCACAAAAGAAGCCAATGAAATAAGTAAAATTACTTATATAATGGATGTTGACAGAGATGAAGTAGATAAGATTCTTGAAAGTTAAATAAAATATAAATATAAAATAATGCCCAGGGATGGACATCCTCGGGCATAATAATATCCAGGAATATTACTTATCCCCAATCAAGTTGAGGATAACATGCTTAATTTATTTTTCTTCAAATCATTTATTCTTTTTCTACAGCTATTATAATTGATAGCAGCTTTGGATATTGCTTTTTTATCCTCAAATTTTAAACTTATTTTCTTTCCTGTTTCAGATAAATTAAATCTACTTTCCTGTAACATTTCATTATTTGAATAATTTTTCTCCGTTACTTCTATTAAATCTTCGAATTTCATCCGGGAATCCAAAATCGTATTAAATATTTGCCAACTTTCCTTACCACCAGGAGGAGAAGACACTTTATTGATAGACTGCACTACATTATTGCTATTTACTAATGTGCCATTGGTTTCCACAAATGTTGAAAGAGGTAAAACAATATTTGCCATCTTTGCAGTCTCTGTAAGATAATTATCAGCAACTAATAGAAAGTCTAAGCCATTAAGCCAATTATAGGTTTCAAGTTTGTTGTCATACAATGGATCTTCACCAAAAATCAAAGCAGAGTTGATACTTTTCAGATTTTTCGGTGAGACAAAGCCATAATACTGTAAAGTTGGTTTATTTGCCAACTCGGAACAGGTAATAACTCCTGAACCTTCTTCACCAACATTACCAATTAGCATACTTAAGTTAAAAATTGAACATTGAGTATGATAATCTAATGATGATTCAGAATAAACAAAAATAATTTTTCCTGCATTTGCAATTATTTCAGCATATTTATTATCATCAGATTGAACAACGGATGTTTGGAGAGTATGATTATATTCAACAAAATTTTCAACACATTTCACTATATATTCAACATTATGGTGTCTATTACTAACTAAATATTTTGCAAACTGATTAAATATCTCAATATAATTATCTGATTTTATATGATAATCTGTCCCGATATATTCACCCTTCGTAGTACTACGGAGAACGGGGCGGGATGAGAATTTACTTTCATCTGGATTTATTAATAATAATTTTTTACCTACCTTCACTGCTTGAATAATCTTTATTCCAAGAGTATGAGGTATATCACCAATCAATACTATTAAATCAGCTTGTAACAAATAAGATGTTGGATTTGGAGAATAGTTTATTCCTAATGTATCTTGAATAATTGAGCCATTCAATTCCCAAGAATATCTCTTAGTAATTTCAAATTTCTTAGCAATCAGGTCAATAAGATAATACTCCTCATTAGTGAAGTTTCCATTGCTGAAAAGTGCACAGTTCATGTCTAACTCTGGAAGTTTGGCAGATATCAATTCAAAAGCTTCATCCCAACTACATTTTTGTAATTTGTTTTCTTTTCTAATAAGTGGAGAAGCTAATCTATCATTATATTGTAATACCTCATAACCAAAGTGTGCATTAAAGCAGACATTATTATCAGTAATGAGACTTTTTGCTCCTTCAGCTTTCATAATTCGATTCCCTACATTCATAAATTTTATCTGACAGCCACATCCACATAATCCACAAGTTGTTACGGTTTCTGAAAAACTAATAGGAGCTGTTTTGATTTTAGTATTTCTTGATGTTAAAGCTCCGACAGGGCAGACATCAATACATTTTCCACAGCTTTCACAAGATGTTTTAAGAAGAGACTTTCCAAACTCCGGAGTAACCAAAGTAGGAAAACCCGCAGAAATAAACCCTAACGCACCAACACCTTGAATTTCCAAACAAGTTTGAATACATCTTCCACATTTGATACACTTGTTTGGATCTCTAAGAATAAATGGGTGACTATCATCAATTGGATGTTTATTTCCTTCTCCTATTAATCTTGTTGCTATTGCATTATAGTCTTCCGCATACTTTCGTAATGAACAGGTTTTATTTACTGAACATCCACACTCCAAACATCTTTCACTCTCATCAAAAACTTCCTTTTCTGTGAAAACCTTTTCCACTTCTTCAAAACATTCTATTCTTGCTTCAACATCAGTAATGACACTTCTGATACGTTGTTTCTTATTGTATGTTTCATACTCATTTGGAGATAATTGAGTTACAGATTCAGCTTTTTTATTATAAAATATATCTTTCTCTGGTTTAATTTTCTCACCTGATAAGAATTTATTCATACTTTGGGCAGCAATATATCCATCTGCAACACTTTCAATTGCTGTTGAAGGACCGCGAGTTACATCACCACCAGCAAATATCTTTGGAATATTTGTTTGCTTGGTTTTTTCATTGATTATCAAAGTATGTTCTTTTGTTAATTTAAGGTATTGAGATTCGATTTCTGAAGTTTCATTCAGCAAAAATTGAGTATCAGGAATACGAGTAATAGCAAAAATAACATTATCTACTTTCATTATGAATTCAGAATTTGGGAGTGGAATGGTACGTTGATATCCACTTCTGTCTGGTTCACTCAATCCCAGTTTCACACATTGCATACCAACAACTTTTCCTTCTTTGCCAAGAATTTTGGTGGGACTTAGCAAACAGTGTAGTTCTACTCCTTCTTCTTTTGCTATTTCGATTTGCTCTTTTTCTACAATCATAAGTTTTTCTGATCTATCATAAATTATCATAACTTTCTCCCCTCCAAGACGAATAGCAGTTCTTGCAACATCTATAGCTGTATTTTCACCACCAATTACAGCAATAACATTTCCGATCCGCTTGTTGGTGGATTTTCCTTCAATTACTCCTTTCAGAAATTCTACTCCATAATAACACCCATTAAGGTCTTCCCCCTCTATCTTCATCTTTATGGAATTTTGTACACCAAGCCCTAAGAAAATTGCATCATATTCTTTAAAAAGAAATTGAAGTGTAAAATCCCTTCCCAACCTCTCATTATTTTTTATATCAACACCTAATTTTTCAATTAATTCAATTTCTTTTCTCAATATCTTTTTAGGCAATTGAAATTCTGGAATTCCATAACGAAGCGTACCCCCACTTTCTGGATTAGCTTCAAAAATTGTACATTTATGACCATTAAGAGTTAGATAATAAGCAACAGTTAAACCAGCAGGACCGGCACCTACAATTACAACTTCTTTGCCTGTGCTTGGTTTTTTTTCAGGTATATATGTATTAAAAGCATCCTCAATATCTTTATCTGCTGTGTATCGTTGAATCTGACGAATAGCAATTGGCTCATCAACCAGCTGTCTCCGACATTCTTTTTCACAAAATGCTGAGCAAATTCTACTAACAGAAAGGGGGAGAGGAAGTCGTTCTTTTATCAATTTCACAGCTTCATGATATAATCCATTATGCACTAATGCAATATATCCCTGAATATCAACATGAGCTGGACATTTAAATGTACATGGTGCTACACAATCTGCATAATGTTCTGATAGTAAAAGTTCTAAAACCTTTCTTCTCAAGATATGGACATCAGTATTGTCAGTCTCAATTTCCATTCCTTCTTGAACTTTTGTTGAGCAGGAAGGCACAAATCTTTTTTCACTTTTTATTTCTACCAAACAAAGCCAACAGGTTTCAAAGGGTTTTAAATAATGATCATAACATAAAGTTGGAATCGTAATATTATTTTCTCTTGCTACTTCAAGTATAGTTTGGTTCTCATTCGCAATAGTTTCTTTTCCATTTAGTGTGATCTTTACATTAGCCATTTTTCCTACTTTTATACTTTTTCTGCAGACAATAATCCTATGAATCTTTTTCCATCAAAAAAATGTATAATTCTTGATAGTCAAGTTATTTTAATTAATTTTTCAATTCTTATTTTTGAATGTTAATAGATAATTTTTTTTATTGACAATTAATATTAATAATTATTAAAATGAAAAAAAGATTCTTATATAAAAAGGAGCAGTTTTTATGACAAACAAAAATATCTATATTTCAATTGCTATTATCTTCTTTCTTTTTTTATTTCAGACAATTGAGATTAAGGCTGAATCATCTGATAATGATATCTACTTTTTTCTTGTTGATATATCACGAAGTATGAAAGATGTAGGTTTAGATGTAAAAGTAAAAAAGGAATTGCAATACTTTATAAGCAAAGAAGTTCCACTTGGTTCTAGTTTATTGATAATAGGATTTGGTGAAAAAATTAGTTTAATCTATGATGATAAAATTGATAATGTTGAGGATAAAGAAAGAATATATAACCAATTCTCTTTTTTAGATTTTAACGAAGACTGGACTCATATGAGCGCTGCATTTGATCGATTAGCTAAAAGACTTAATGAATTACACAAACTATATCCTAATACAAGAAAATATATTTATATTTTTACAGATGGAAAAAATCAACCTCCTTCATATTTAGGTGAAAAACCAGAACACTTTAAGGAAATATTAAATAAATATTTTAGTCCGAATAAAATTGACTCATTGAATTCATATATTTATTATATTTCTTTTGGCACTGAAGCACCAGAGGAAATAAGTGATATGGAAAGCGAATCAGAAAGAGTAAAAGTTGTAATCAAACCCGAAGTGCCGGAACCCGAACCAATTATACCAAAAGAAATTAAATTAGAATTAGAAAAGGAGAGGTTCAAATTAATACAAGCAAAAAAGGAAAGTTTTAGTCTACATTTTAAAATTATATCAATTACCAAAGCTTGCGAAGTAAAAGCAAAACTTGATAATAAAGAAGAAGAACTGTTGTTAACAACAAAAATGAATGATTTCAATATTACCTATACACCTGATGATCTTTCTGAGGGAAAACATAAATTCAAAATAGAATTTACAATGCTTAATAAAAAAGGGACTATTAAACCTAATACATTTGTAATTACATATATTGTAAAAATTCCAAATTATACTTTTTGGTATATTTTAGGAGCAATTCTATTAGCTATTATTATATTTATTATTATTTATAAATCCATTCCATCTTTTCATGGAGAACTTATTTTTATTAAGGATGGCAATGAGTTTCCTAAAAGATTATATGGAAAATCCTGTAAATCAATTAATGATTTAAGAAAAGGTTGGGGAATACCACCATCAATTAAGGTTTGTCCAGATTCATCTAAGAATAAGGTAAAGATTAAATTCTCACTTTCTCCAAATCAAAAGGAGAATTTTACCAAAAATGGGATGCCAGTATCTAAAAGCCCAATCATTCTAAGGTCTGGTGACAGCATAGAATATGCAAAAATAACAGTAAGATATCAGTATAAAAAATAATTATCAAAATTAATCAAAACAAAAGGAGTTAATTATGGCTACTATATTTATCGGTCTTGGTGGCACAGGTGTAAATGTAGTTACAAGAATCAAAGAAAAATATAGTCGTTTTACATTTACAAAAGTACATGGAGAAAAAGAGGTTATATTTCATGGTATTGATATAGATAATCCCAATATTGGAATTACTCAAAGTATTGATTTTACTCAAGTAAGTATTTCTAATCCTCAAGATGTAATAAATACACATTGGAAAGATGATGATATATTTAAAAAATGGTGGAAAGAAGGTTATTACCCTGAATGTGCTCTTGTTTCTGGAAATGCGGCTGGGAAGCATAGAGCCAATGGTAGGATCATTTTCTGGCATAATTTCAATTTATTAAGAGATGAATTAGAGAAAGTTCTTAGAAGCGCTACTAGAGTAGAAGCTAGAGAAGCCGACAGAGCAGTTGAACACAAAATATATCTGATAAATTCGAGTGGTGGGGGAACTGGTGCGGGTATGTTCATTGATGTTGGCTTTTTACTAAGAAACTTAATTGGTACTCGTGAAAATTATAAGTTATTTTCTGTCTTAATTCATGGTAATATCTGGGAAAAAGCAGGATATAAAGGAGCCAAAACTGTGGCTTTTGGTGCCCTTACTGAACTTGAACGATGGATGGAAAGGCCCCAAGAATATGAAATGAAATATTTTGATTGTAAATTACCAACAACCAAAAAACAATTTAACAGACTTTTTGATATGGTATTTCTCCTTGATGAAACAAATTTAGATGGGCGCGTATTCATACCTACTGGCAATCAGGCTTTACCTGATCAATACATGGATTTTGCTTCTTGGTTATTATTTACATTATCCATTCCAGACACCAAAGTATGTTTGCAAAATATTATTTCGTTTTTTGGTCATTTAGATGAAACTCATATGAAGGAAAAAACTAAAAGAGCACTACGTTACGGTAGTGCAGCAGTTTCTTTAATTACAGTACCCTATGAAGAAATTTCAAATTGGGTTAAAGGGGCATTCATTAACGAATTTTACAATGGATTTGAAAGAACTGATTTAGAAGATACCACAAAAATTTTGAAACAGCTTAAAATATATGAAGAGGATGCTGGTCAATTATCTAATGAATTAAAATCTCATAGATCTTATAAAGAGTTAATAAATTATGCAGCTACTATTGCTTCCGATGTTGGCAGCTCACGAAATTTAGATACATTTAATTATAATTTAACCGAATACAATCTTACAGAATTAAATGGAATAAGAGATCGAATGTCAATCTGGAAATCAGAAATTAATAGATTTTTATTAACAAAGAAAGATGTGTTTAGAAACGAAATTTCGACTCAAATTTCTTCTAATATCCAACAAACATTTGATTTTACAGGCATTCTTCAATATCTTGAAAATCTTACAACAAAGATCGAATTTCAAATAAACAAAGTTGAAACAAAATATCAAACTAAAGTATCCTATTCCATTCGTATTGAACACATGAATAATATTATTAAAAACCTTGGTGAATTTCCAACCAATCCAACTAAGTTTTTTCTCAAAAGGAATAAATTCAGAGGATTGATTGATGAATGGATTGCTTATAGCGGCTTCAGAAATATAGTTAATCCTAATACTTATTTATATGCTTATACAAGTGATATCCTATTGGATGAACTCAAAACATTTTATCACACCCTACGAGAAATAGTGCAAAACAGGATTTCCCAGGTAGAATCAGTAAAAGCTATTTATGAAAAACTTCAAAGTAAATATCAAGAACTCAAAGCAAGGTATCACTATGATAAAAGTAATATTATTGATCCTGAAAAATTTGAAAAGAAAGAGTATCCTCTCTTGCTAAGTGTCCCAATAGAAGTAGATGATTTAAAGAATGTTATTAAAGATTTACAACAAAAAGATATTGATAATCAGTTGAAATTATCTCTTTGGTCTGGTATGTCTATCAGTAATAAAGAATTAAAGGGAATTAACTTCTATTATCAAGAAATTTATGCAGACTTAGCTGAAACCAAAGGCAGAAATTTAGACAAAATCATAATTAATGCTGTTGATGAACTTGATAATATTATCCAGAGTAAGTTGAATACAATAATTGAAGAAACTGTAAATAAATATTTTAGGATTGACCATTCTTTAAGAAAGTATTTCCAAGGAAAACATAAGGAATATAATGGTCTTCTCAGTTATCCAGAAGAAAAAGCAAAATTTATTAAATTACTTTCCTATGAAGTTGGTTCTCAGACAATAGGTGCACTGGAAGACAAAAAACTAAGTGAAGAAGAATGGATAAACATTGCTCTCAAAGGATTTTTTAAATCCTTAGGGAATTTAGTAAAACCTTTCTGGTCATTTTCTAACGAAGAAAAAAGAAAAGAATTCCGTCTTCCTGAATTAAATCAAGAATTTCCCGCAATTTTTCGACATCCGGATTTAGATCTTCCTTTAGATGTTTTTAATAACCAAAATGACATGAATTCCGATCAATTCCGTCTTATCCTATTTTCATATCAATTTGGTGCCCCCTTATATCTATTAAATACTGTGAAAGATTCATCCTATGAACTTTATAAATCTGGAAAAGCAAGTACTATTCCTTTTGGTGATATGAGGTTTCTTAATGAATGGAAAGATGATATAGAAAAACCTTCACGCTTTGCATTTAGTGATTTTCTATTCTTGATGGCATTAGGCTTTAGAATTATTCATCGTGCAAAAAAGGGGAAAGCCAAAGGAAAAACTTATTATTATGGCGAAACAAACTTGGGCAGAATCACTGAAGCAATGTACAAAATAAGAGATAAAATAGCAGATAATATAAAAGAAGAGATAAAATTAAAAATAAGAAAAGAAATCTATGATATATCACTTTCTGGGACAGATCAATTAAATAAGTATAATGGTTTATTGGTTGATGTTGATAAGCAACTTGATTCATTAAAACCACCTAAAACAAAAGGAAATATCACTGCATATAATATTTGGACACATTTGAAAGAGAAAGTTAAGGTAAAAAGATTAAAGAATGGGGAAGTTTCCTCTTATGATGGAAAATTTTATTGTGATTCAAAAAGTGATATGGATGCAATAATTAAAGAACATACAGGAATAAGTGGATTATAGAAAGAAAAATAAAATCTTATGGATTTTAGGTGGAAATCTTAAGTTCTCAAATTACTTCGGAATTAATGCTTTCTGTGGAAATTTAGTTGATATAATAAACAATTTAAAATTAGAAATTAAAAAAAAAGATGAGATAGTTATCATATTAGATATTCAGGATGAAGATGAATTTCCTGATGAAAACAATAAATTCTGGAATTTTTTCAATGTTCATAGTCATAATAGAGTCTTATTCGTTTTACATAAAAGGAATAAAAATATTGAAAATGTCATTAGTAATAAAAAAAAATCTGGTTTGATATCTGGTCCTCTTTTTTATGATTATCATTTAGCTGATAAAACACCTATCTCTTATGCAGAAACAGAGCTGATTCTTTATTCCGTTTATCAAATCTTTCCTGATTTAGAAACCGACCTAAATGGTGTCCTATCAATAAGAACTTTTCTTCCAGACAATATTCTTAAATTGCCCCAGAAAATGAATGAGGTTTACCAAAAAACTATTTCTCAAGAAAATGGAATTTCTCTTCCTGAATATACTATTATCAAAGAAGATTTAGATATTACTCAATTCAAAATTAATTATCTTTTATATAATCCTTTTGATATTGATGTCGATAAGGAACTAAAAATTGAAGTTGATGAAAGAACCATTGATAATATAATTGATGAAAACTTGAATGATAATAAAATGTATGAAATAGTTAAGATACTTACATCGATTCGTAATCAAAAATTATCTAACAGAATAACTACAATTTCACCAGAGTTAAGAATAAAAGGTGCCAAAAACTTACTGATTAAATTAGTCGATTTCAAGGAAAATATCAAACATAAAATTAGAGAATTAAAAAGATCATTGTCCCAAAACTTTAATTTTATTGAAAAAATCAGAGAAGAAGCAAAGGAAAATCTTACAGAACAATTTCAAAAATTTTCCAATTCAATTAACGACGAGTTAGATGAATATAATAAGAGATTTAAGAATTTTTTTAAATTCATATTTGCTTATAAAACAATTTTAAACTTATTCATTATCCTATTAATTATAATTTTCTTTTTAATACATTTTAAAGTAAAATTAGACCTCCCATCTTCAATTCTAATAGCATTAATTATATCATCAACAGTTATTTTATTGAAATGGATAAAGAAAAAATCAAACAAGAAAAAAGAAATTAAAGATCTTTGTGATGAAGGTTATGCAAAGATAATTAATGTCCTTAATCAAGATTATAAGAAAATCCCACTTTCCATTTGGAAACGAAATCTTAATTATATTAACTTAAAGATAACTAATATCTCATATGAATATGTACAAAGATCTTTAGATAGTCTAAAGCTAATTACAGAAAATTCTCCTCAGGATTTAACAGATAATATTTTCTCTACCAAACAGAAGATGATTTTCTTTATCCCAACAGCTAATGATTTTGAAAATATTCATCTCGATGATTTTAATATATATCTTAATTTGGATAAATCTGATCTAAATGATTATTTTTCGCAGCAGTATTTTAAGCAATTCAAATCTTTTAGGCTTGGCTCACTAACACAAGAAATTGCTGTGTATTTTAATGATTATTATAAACATCAAGAAAAAGGTTTATTATGGGATTTTAATGATGTGATTGATTATCGTGAATTATCTATTCAAAAAAAACTTTTTATTCCTAAGAATTATTTTATTCCTCAAGGAGTAGATATTGAGAAGAATGTTGTAAAAGAATTTCCAGAAAATCAAGAACTCAACATAATTGTTTTATTATCTCTATTTCAATTCAAGAAGGCAAACCAATGAGCAATGACGAGTTAATTAGAAATATAAAAACTCATAAAAAATATAAAGGGCAACTTTTACTTTATAGAGATATACAAGCTTCTAAAATAAATGAAAAGTATAATCTTAATACCCAATTTGAATATGTATTGAATGCTATCGGAATAAGACTTTTTGACTTTCAGGAAAAAGCTATATTAGCATATCAAGATGATAAAGATATTTTCATTGCTGGTGGATATGGTTCAGGTAGATCAACTACAATTGATATTCTTTCTGTTTATACTCTTTTTTTTCAAGGGCAATCCATTATCTATCTTTTACCTAATACAACTCAACTCGAAGAAAAAAGTGAAAGGTTAAGATCCAGTATACAAAAAATTATAGAAACTATACCATTTACTATTACCTTTTCAGACTCATCCGAACATTTAATTGAAAAATTAAAACATTATCCTGAAATTGTTATCACAACAGCTGAAATTTTTTATAATTGCATAAAGAAATATTCTTCTGATAAAGTTCTAAGGGATTTTTTATTCTCACTTGGATTAGTTGGAATAGAAAAAATTGAATTATACAAACCCAAGGAAATTATCTTTATAACTCGGTTGATCAACTTATTAGATTTTTTTTCTAATACTCGGTTTGCTATAACCTCCTCTTCCGATGAAGATTTTCCATCATTTAGTAATATATTAGATATTCATAGAACTCTTGAGCTCATTTCAATAAAAGAATTTAATAATAATAATGATATATTTTTTTGGATTCCTCCGTTTAAAGTTGAGCTGTTAGCCGATAATAACACTTTTAGTTATAGAAGAGAGAATTATTTAGAAGAAGTGAGTAACTTAATAAATATTTTAGAGGATTTAGGGGAAGTGCAAATATTAATCTGGTTTGCTTATGATAGATTAACAAGCAGTATACGACAGCATCTATCTTTAAAAACAAATATTACAATAATTGATGACTTAGCTAGTTTTACCCAAAGCGGTCAGAAAAAATTTGACGATCTAATGATAATTGGAATGCCTAGAGATTTTAAAGATTTAGAATATAATGTTAATAATTTTGTTAAAAATAACGGTGGTGTATTCATTATCCCGCCGGATGATTTATTGTCTTATTTGTTAATGTGGTCTCATTATAAACTAATAGAAAAGTTACCTGGTCGAAAGCTTTTCCCTCTATCTGAAACTGATTTACTAAAAGATATGTTTGTAAGAATTAGGAAAGATATTTGTGGCAAAAGGGATAAAGAAACTTTTATCCCCTACTGGGGTTCTATCTCAAAAAACTTTATTAATGTTCAATATCCTTCTGGAAGAAATCGAGAACTTGATAAGGATTTACTTCCTTTTGAGGTATATCAGGGAAAAATCTATTTTGAAAACGAAAAATGTTTTTCAACCAATTTAGAAGAAAGTCCAAAAGGAACAGATATTAAGTTTATATCCCCTGGTGAAATCTATGCAAGATCTACCCCAATCATTGATTTTAAATTTACAGATGAAATTGAAATAATGGGAACGGAAAAGGAAACAAAATATTATAAAGTAACACCAATAAAAGCTAAATTATACTTAGAACAAAATGGAAATATTTTATTTACAGATTATTCTCAAGAATCTCGAAATGCTCCTGAAATATTTAGCAATCCCTATATATTTTCAAAAAATGTAAGAGGAGTAAGATTAGAAACTAAATTTCCTAAAGAATTTGAACATGCAATGTATAATTTTTTACCCCTACTTTTTTCAAATCCTTTTAATCTCATCTTTATAATTAATGATTCAAGATACATCTATATTTTCCCCCATCAGGATAGTTTATATCATTTTGTAGAAAAAAATTTTTATCTTGATTTCAATAGTACAGCCCAAAAATTGTTTAAATTTGTCTATGAAGCCATAAAAGGATGTCCATGTGAAAATGGCTGCAGTAAATGCATTTATTATGCGTATCATCAAGATGTTAAGGGTTTGAATAAAGAACAATTCGGTATGTATTTTGCAAGAATATATGGAAATAAAGAGATTCAAAGCTATGAAAATCTAATAAAATTTAGAAAAGGAAATATAAAAGATATCAAAAAATTAACAAACTTTTACAATGATATCAAAAGAAAAATTACTGAAATATTAAAAAATAATCTGGATATAAGGATTCAAAATCCGGTTCCCTTAAAAGTCGTTAAAAAACTTGATAGAGCTATAGGTATATATAATAGTAAGAATGTAAGGGTTATTCCTCTTAGACAGCAACATGCAATTGGAGTAATAACACATGAATATATACATAATTGGCAGGATCAAGTTGGAATTTTAGCAAGAAAAGATAAGTTTTTAACAGAAGGTTCTGCTCAATGGCTTTCAACTAAAGTTTTGAATTACTATTATAGAATTGATGAAATTGAAACTGATATTATGGGAACCTCTGCAGAAGAAACGAAAGAATACTTTAACGGCTTTCAATTTCTTCAGGAAGTTGAAGATAATGATGGCTATCTGAACATCCTAAACTCATTGATTGAAGCTTCGTGGACTCCTCAACAAAAAGAAATAAGAAAGAAGTGGGAAGAGTATAAACTACCGTAATATTTAAAAATTACTGTTTGAATTAAATAGAAAAGAATGAATTTAATGAACTACGATTGTATTACATTCATTACAGGAAATAATAATAAGTTTAAAGAAGCAAAGGATATTTTACAAATCTTATACAAGAAGATATTGATTTACTTGAGATTCAGGAAATTGATCCTAAAAAAATAATTGAAGATTTTTGAAGATATATAAAGAATCCAAAATTCTTGATAGTGATAATTGGTAAAATTTTCTAAAAAATGAAAAAGTAGATTCAATTCCTAATTGATACTCAAGTAATTTTATAAATGATAAGTAAAATAAACTTAAGCATTTATATTATCTTATATTTCTGCAAGTTATTTTATATCCTCTTGTACTATAACCAATAATTGATAATCACCAATAGAAAAGCTCTCTTTTACTCTACCCTTTACTTTTAATTTCGTACCTTTTGATGGCATAGCCTTTTTTGTAACAATTGCTATCTCACCTGTTTTATCTTTTAGCAAAAAATATTTTACAAACACAAATGAATTTCGTTTTGTTACTTCACCATAAACCTTCACAACCTTATCTTCATATGGACGTGGATTAGAAATTATCTTTCCAATTGATGTAACAAATATAGGTGTTGTTGTGATATTTTGAAAAACATACAAGCCAATTAATCCCAATCCAAAAACAAAAACTATAACAATTGAAATCCAAAGCATTTTCTTCATAAATTTTATTCTCCTTCTAATAATTTATATACTTTATGATCAATAATTTTAAGTAATTTTCTCTTAACATCATAAGGTAAAAAGCAATATTTAAACCCATTTCTGATTAAGCTTAATGCTTCCCATTTAGTTATACCTTTTTGTTGCTCTCTGAATGTCATTTCAGAAATCCACAGATATTCTGTAGATAGGTCTGTATTTTGAACAGCTGGATCATCAGTACACACCACAAAATTAAGATTGTTTTCCAGAAAAACAGAAGAAGGGTATTGTTCACCTTTAGGTTCGTTGCTTTCTGATCCCTTTTTTGATTTATAATATGTTTCTCGATTAAAAACCATAAACCCTTCCTGAGTTAAGAAATTGCTTGAAGGACACAGTTCAATTGAAATATCGAAATCTTTAAATCTGTCTCGCAATTTATTTGCATCAGGGGTAGATAACGATAAACCATGTCCGATTCTATCTGCATGAAGTTCATAAGCAGCCTCCCAAATATATTTTGCTGGAGTCTCTTCTCCTGCATGAATTGTTAATGGTATACAATGCTCAAATATCTCTTTAAATTCTTCTCTAAATTTTTTAGGATTATAGTCTATCTCCAATCCCGTTAAATCAAATCCAGAAACAAAAGGCAAAATATTATAAAAATCTTTAGAAGGTAAACCTTTCGAGTTAAAATATTTGATATCTTGATTTTTTTGGTTATGATCTTTCATTTGACTTTCCAAACTATATTTGAGACCAAATTTAATATTCTTCTTTATAGCTTTATTTTCATAATGCCGTTTTAGAGCTATCTTGATTGTGAGAATCAAAAAATAATCATCTTTATTTATATCTTTTTCTATAAATTCTTTATATCCAGTCCTAATTGCTTTCCAAACTTCCTCTTCTGATAAACCTCCCCTGCAAAAATTTAACGGAGTTGCTCTTAATGGTAAATAATAAACATTATCCTTCATAGCTTTCTTGCAAACATATCGGACAGCTTCACTTATTGCATATTTGGTTTGAAGAATATCACTACCTGTATAATCACAACCTTTAAGGAATGAATTTAATGTTATACCTCCAACAGCCTTATCAATGCTATGTCCATGAGTTGCCTGAATTAACTTTATTAAATTGTCTGTTAATTTAGGGCTACTAACATCAATTTCCTTAATCTCCTTTGTAGTATTATCAAGCGTTAAAATAATTTTTTGCCCGTCTTTCTTATTGTTGTTATTTAATTCAAAATTTAATATATTCATTAAATCTTTCTGGTTAGAGTTATCTGTTTTTGGAATACTATCCGTACTTTTAGAGAGGAATACATTAAAAATACTGATTACTTGAAACGGTTTTAATCCATAAAATTTGTGTTTGTATTTATCTGCGATATATTCAAAAAAAATCTCAGGTGATTTTATATTTTTAAGTTCTTGTTCAATTTCTATATTTCCAGTATTTGATTTTATTCTTGATAATTTATATAAATCCTTTGCATATTCTCCATAAATTTTTGCTTGATTCTGGATATCTTGCAATAGATTTTGCAATTCCTTCTTATTATCGGCACTAATCTTTTCCCCATTCAATCCATTCCACAATTTGCTAAGATTGCTATCAATAATTTCAAAAGTGTCGTGAATAAAATAATTTAAAAGTGATAGTAAAGCTGTATAAAAAGAAAGTTTCAAAGTAATCTTTGCATCCATATAGCCACCAAAATGAACATGAATATCAGCTTTTGGAAGTAAGTTAATCCAATTATAATCTTTTTTACCATTAAAACTCAAGTATGAAGTTTGAAGCAACTTTTGAATTCTTCTTGGCAATTTTGCCAAAGATTTAAAAGACTTATCAATATTAATAAAATTAGGCGGTTCTGGTCCTAATTGTGCTATTCGGTAAGGAATTGAAAAAATTCGTTCTTTGGGAATGTAAAAAGAAGCACCAAAATTTAAAGCCTTTTGTATATCTTCTGTGTTGGTACTTCTGCTCACAGCAATGATTTCATATTTAAGTTCGGAATTATAATCCTGAAGTTCCCTTAATCTATTTATAATCTGTAAACCAATATTTTCTTCTCCAATCAAAAGATCAACAAAGATATAACGATATTTTTCTAAATCTGTAGTATTGCTCCTATTTTCATCAGTTTTGACTTTAACGTCTTTTAACTTTAAAGTTCTCTTTTCCCCAATATCATTTTCTAATTTAATTTTATCTAAATTATTAAGTTGCTCATATAAATCTATTACATTATTAACTCCAGTTATCACATCAGCTCTTATTACTTTTTTTGTATTTTTAGAATTTTTTAATTCATTGAGCTTGTACTCAATTATTCTGATAATTTGTGGATATCTTTTCTTCAATTTACCTGACTCAATGTTATCATCAATAATTAAAATTTTATTATTTTGATTATCTATGTTAAAATTTTCAAATGAACATGCAAGATTACGAGCCATATCTTCATAAAACCAATGAAGTGAAAGAAAAATTTTGTTCTTAAATACTTCATCTATATTACATTTATATTCTTCATCTTCCAAATCTCTCTTCTCTTCATGAGTTGAGGTAGAGAGAGCTATACTTGTTGATTCACTTTGATAATTTTCTGCTCTAGAAGATTTATAATGATTAATTAAAATATCAAATAACTTATCTGATAAATTTTCTGAAGTAATAATTGTTTTATGTTCTTTTAAAAAATTATTTTTGCTATCTTTGGATTTAATTTTTTTTGATTTTTTAGTCTTTTTTTTATTCTTTTCTGTTATTTCATAATTCTCAATTTTTATTAAATATTCACCTAATTTTTTAGTATTTATTAATACATTATAACATTTAAAAAATAATTTCTCAAATTTTATCTTTTCCATTACTTATGCCTTTAAGATATAAATATTTATATTATTTATAGTGGTTTTATCTAAAATATCCTTGAAAGATTGATTATGAAAATATTGCAGGGTTATTTCAAAGGAATTTTTCGTATTCTCCCCAAAAGGACAAAGTCTTTTACCCATTTTATGATTTTCCAAATAATCTATTGTTAATTGTAATTTACGAACATATTCAATTGTAATCCATTCATTAATATTTTTGAATAAATCTATTATAACATAAAAATCGGTAATATTATTTTCTTCAAAATTTTGAACTATTTTTCTCAATGATAAATCATCTTCAATATTAAATATATACTGAAAATTTATAGTTTTACTATTTAAGGTCATAGTATTATTTCCATTGATCTTTATATCTAATTTTTTATCAGTTGTATTTAAATATTTTACATAGTTCATAATCGATTTTAACAGTTTGTCTGCATTACACATAATACTTCCTTATATTTCTAAATTTATTAATATCTATTTTATTTTCTTTATAGAATTTCAATACCCTATACCTTAATTGATCTGCATTCATTCCCAACAATTTTGCAGCTTCTGCTTTACGCCCGTA
The DNA here is from genome assembly GCA_030628975.1 of Candidatus Cloacimonadota bacterium. Taxonomy (GTDB): domain Bacteria; phylum Cloacimonadota; class Cloacimonadia; order JGIOTU-2; family JGIOTU-2; genus JAGMCF01. Next base: position 17,754 of record DAOVPZ010000001.1, on the reverse strand, counting down.
AGTTTTTTCTAATGCTTTATCAATCGCTTCTAATTCCAGCTCTGCCTTTTTTACTACTAAATCATCATTTTCGTTTTGAAATATAGAATTTTTTGATGTTAGTTCTTTTCTTAAATGCTTGTTAGTTAATATTGAATCATTGTATAAACGTGCATTTGTGCAGGCTTCCCAGATAACTGATTGCAATTCTCTAACATTACCAGGCCATTGGTAATTGTAAAAGATATCATATACTTCATTTGATATTACTTTAAGATTGGTTTTTTCTTTTATTCTAAAATGTTTAAAAAAGTAATCTGTTAGAATCTTAATATCCTCTCTTCTTTCTCTTAATGAAGGTAAATCAATTTTTATCCTATTGATTCTCTGATATAAATCTTCTCTGAATCTACCTTTTTTGATAAGTTCTGGAATATCTTGATTGGTTGCCATTATTAATTGGAGGTCTAACTTTTTACTTTTGTTACTCCCAACAGGACTAATAGTCTTATCTTCCATAAACCTCATAATTTTTTTCTGTGTTTTTAAATCATAGTCACCAATTTCGTCAAGGAAGAGTATGCCTCCATTTGCTGCTTCAAAAAGACCAATCTTATCTTTATCTGCACCAGTAAAAGAGCCCTTTATATGTCCGAATAATTCACTTTCTAACACAGAATCGGCTAATTCAAAAATAGAAAATTCTTTATATGGTTTCTCTTTCCTTTTTGAATATTTTCTGAAATACTTAACTGCCAGATTTTTCCCTGTTCCGGTCTCTCCTTGAATAAAGACAGTTATATCATCGCTATGCTGTGCTATATCCCGAAGTTTCCGTTTTACAAATTCTATTTCAGGACTAACTCCAATAATTTCAGAATCATCATACTTCTCTTCTAATTCCTTTTTTTTTGTTTTTAATTCACGGATTTTCTGTGAATTTCTACAATAATTTTCTATTCTTTTTTCCCATTCCGACCATTCCAATTCTTTTTTAATAAAAAAATCTTCTGCACCGGATTTAATAGATTCTACAATTTTGTCCTTGGAAGGATAATTTGTCATAATTACTACAATTAAATCCGGAAAATTTTTGTGAATATAAGGTAAGAATTCCAGCCCTTGCAAATAATCAGGATTGTTTTCATCAAATACTAAATCCAGCAAAACAAGGTCTATTTCTGAGTTTATCTTATTTTTTGCTTCTTCAATTGAAAATGCTTTTATGATATGAAATTTCTTTAAAGCAATTTTTATAGATTCTACAAATTGTTTATTATCATCTACAACTAGGATATTATATTTCATCTGAAAATCCTTTTTTTGCCACGAACCACACGAACTAACACGAACAATATTTTATTCATAAAATAAAACTATTTTAAATCCTTAATAATTTTCATGCTCCTTTGTGTCCCGAGTTTCTTTCAGGACATGTAGGTTTCATATGTAAATAGCACGCAGGTTACACACCCCGTCCACCGACAAGTCGGTGTCCACCCCTCTCAAGAGGGGATTTTTTGGAATTCCTCTCTAGCAAGAGGGTATACGGCTTCAGCCGTGGGGTGTGTTATTTTCATGCTCCGTTGCCTTCCCCTCCTGCCCTGTGAAATCTTTATTTATTTCACTGGGGTTAAATCTTTTCCTATTTAATGGGATGTCCCGAGTTTTTTAATGTAAACTTTTCGTAAACCTTTTCGTTAACATTTTTCGTTAATACGCCCTTTACGAAACAGTATATTTAGTTTTCCTTCCTATGCCTATCTTTTTAATCAGGTTCATTGACTGCAGTCTATCAAGTTTCTTAAGTATTGTTACTTTGCTCATTTTTAGATGTGAAGCAATCTGACTGCTTGATAGAGGTTCTGCTCTTAAGAGTGTCAATATTATTCGCTCATTTTCATTTAGTGTTGCCTTCTTTTTACTTTCAAATATCACTTCTGTCTTCAAAGCGCCTATATTAAAATCAATTGATGCAGTTGGATGATCTTCAACAGCTTTTCTCATTCTTATTATTCCAAATCCATATTTTTCTATATAACCCATATCATAAAGATATTGGCAAATTATGGGGTTTCTTGGAATATGTTCCGGGTCTTCAATGTCAACTCCTGGTGGAAAACTTCCTGGATTTTTTATTCTAAGAGATTCAGGGGATAGGAAAATTCTAATATCACCTCTTATTCTGTAATTTCTATGCGCAACTGCGTTTATTATTCCTTCCCTTATTGATTCCTCCGGGAAAATAAGAAAGGACTCTCTTTTGGTTCCTGTTCTAATTTCTGTTCTTGGAATTTTGACTATGAGTGTATCATAGACTTTATCAATCACTTTCCATACAGGACCGTCAAATTCCAGAATCTCTTTTGTCTCACCATCTGCATACATTTCAATCACTCTTATGCCTGTCCAGGGTAGATGTTCTTGTGGCTTATCTGTGAAAAAGAGAAGACCAGATATGGTCAAATATTCTCCTTTTATGATTTTCAATTTTTTAATATTTTCTTCAAGATTTCCTCTTATGGGTATGCCTCTTACCTTCTCCCTCAGCTCCAGATATTCCTGGACAAGAGATGGATTTAAAGTTGATTTAGAAACAGATGATGGTAGAGAATCAAAGGTTAGCTTCAATTCTTCAATACTAATTATAGCCAGTTCTTCTAAATCAAGAGCCTTATTACTCCTACCTATCCTTATGTATGCACTATTACCAAGAGTAACAAACCTTTTGCTCTTTTTTACATTAATAACTAAAACATTTTTCTCATTTACTTTTACATTTATTATAGAAATATGGGGTGTAGGAATCAAACCTTGAATGTCTGCTGGTATTCTTTCCTGCTCCTTCTCTGCAATACCTGTCAACTTACCTTTATTATCTACACCTATAATGATATAACCTCCAGAAGTATTTGCCATAGCACATATAGTTTCAGCAATATTTACAGGTTTGAGCTTAAATTCAATATTTTCTCCTTCTCCCTGAGCAGCAAGCCTTATAATGTCCTCAATAGTTAATCTATTATTTTTCATAATTTTTATCTTAAGTTATTCAAATGCATGTAAAACTCTGAGAACATAGTTTAGAAAAAAAAGAGCAATGAAATTGAACAGATAGGTTGCGACTGATTCTACATTGAGTTCATTATCATCTACTACTAAAATGTTATACTTCATTTCTTTTCTAACTTCCTATAAATATTAGAAAAAATATTATCAATTTCTTTTATTATAGAAATATTTTCTTCCACAAATGTATTTAGGCTTGTTTCTTCCAATTGGGATTTAGTCATAATTTTCAGTTTATCAACAAAGATTTGAAACTGCTTTGTTTTTAATATTACTTCCCCTACTTCATTTTCAAAACCAGCTACAAACAGATAATTTTTATATTTATTTAATCTATTTGAAAAAATTTCCCAATTTTCAATACCGGGTAAAAGAAAAGTTTTTTTGTATTCATCATAGTTGATATTCCCTTTTTGAAAAAGAACAGGTCCATTTGATAAATAATATTGAGTTGAATATAAACATGACAAAAGCGATTCTTCACCATGTCCTTTAAAAAATGTAACTAATTTCTCTCGAATTTGATGACGGATATCAGTTGTCTCTTGATTATCAATATTATTGGAACTAAAAATTTGAGATAGATTACTATTAAAATTTTTAAGATCTAGTAAGTTAATATAATTTTTCTGCTTATTATTATTATATCCCAAAATTACAACTTTAATATCGTATTTAAAAATATCGCAATTTTCTAATTCTTGTTCATGAATAAAAAGATAAAATTTTCCATTTTGCTTAAATTGTGAAGGGATTCCTTTCTTAATTTCTATTTTAAAAATATAATGTAAGTATCTCTGGAAAGCATTAAATAATTTGTTTGGCAAGATGGCATAAACAAGGTTATTCATTTTTTATAATGCTCAATATGTTCATTAATTGTTTTATGCAAATCTTTCTAACCATTTAGGGAGGAAAAGATCGTCTCCCTGATTTAAATACTCTTGGTTTAAGTCTTTGATCTCGCTTTTAGTATTAAATTCACCAATAAGTGTGTTTAAATATTCTTTTTCACCCTTATTTATTTTCTTCTTTCCATTCAAAATTTCATTCAATTCATCAATTTGTTTGTTAATACTATATTTAATTTCATTTAAATAATTATCTTCTTTTATTTTTTCAAAATAATTCTGGGCATTATCTTCATTAACTTCACTTAATCCCTGAATATCTATTGCAAGAGGGAGCCAGAGTGTTATAATGCGGTGCTTGAGAAGGGTTAATCTTTCAAGAACAATTTTTTTGCTTAATTCCTCTATTTTTTTTATTATTTCTTCACAATTATTTTTAGCTTCTGCGCTTTGTTTATTTTCAAAATATTTTAAAAATTCCAGTAAAAGCTGACAAAATTCGTAATCTATTTTGCTTTCATGTTCTGTGTAATGATGAAAATCGCATATGTATTTTACTTTATTTTTGAATTGAGATATATCTTTTATATAATGTTTAAGGGCATGAACTGCAACATATTTAGGTTCTATATATTTCCATTTATTATTGATCAATATATTGTTAAGGAGCTGCTCTCCTTTGTTCTCATAATCATTTTCTTTAACAAATAAAACCGTGTAATTGTCAAGGGTAATTTCTGCTATTCTAACACTATGGTTTTTTGTGATTTGGTTTAATGAATCATTATAGAATTTTGCTTTATTACACTTCAATATTTCAACCCATTCAGCATAGCCTACTATTTCACCTTCACCTTCACCAGCTAAAGAAGTCTTCTCAAGGGTCATAATAATAATAAGAGGATCCATTACCATTTTTCTAAAAATTGCATCCCTCTTTTCAGTAGATAGGCATTTCACACTTTCACTACTACCTTTTTCTCTCCAGGTAGTGTCATTAGGAAGATGGCCAGAATTAATATAAATCGTTATATTTAAATCAGATTGTCCCTCAAGGTAAGAAAAAAATGCTTCTTTTGTTAAATTGTAAGGTAAAAAATAAATTAAATTATTGTCCTTTTTTTTAAAAATTACTTTTTCTCCATCAATTACAGAAGTCTGTAATCCTAATGCGCCTTTTTCACCATCATTTAATAATGTTTCAAAATAATTTTCTCTTCCAAAAACAAAAATATTTACGTTCATTTTATATCCTTTTCCTCTTTCAGCGAATTTAGTATCTTTGTTAATAAAAATTTATTTGGTCTATCAATAATAAATTTTCTTAAATTTGAGAAATCAAAAAACTTAGTATTTTCAGGCATCTCACCTTTAGGTGGATGCCCTCTTCCTGATGTTACAATAATATATTTAGGCTGATACTCTTTAGGAAGCATATCTTTAAATTTCTCAAATTCGGCTTTCCCGCCAATCTTTGTCTGGATTATGGTTTGATGTATTATTAAAAAATGAACTTTATTTCTAAAACTGTCAGGTATTATAGAGGATAATTCTGTACACTGATTATTATTGCTATCGATTTCTATAGGTATTTCTTGAGGTTGTTGAGTCAATTCGCCATTGTTGATAATTTTGTGCCCCCTTAAAATAAATTTATTATTTTCTCTATCCAAATTCAATATTAATACATTTTGAAGATACCAATAAAAAGCTAAATTTACATCTACAAAAATATTTTGGGTATTCTTTGATTCTTCAAATACCCTTTCATCAATTATGATAACATTAGTTAAAGCAGTTTCCAGTATATCAAAATATAAGTTTAGTGCTGAAAAATTATAATTAGTACCTCCAATATTGTCTAATAATTTTTTAAATACTGTTATGGGGTCCGAAACGCCATGAGTAAAGGGGATAACACTAATAGGTTTACATTTAATAAAATTATCAAAATTAACAAATTTATGCAGAAGAAAAACATTGTTGCTAATTAAATTACAAATATTAAATTTATTCTTGACCTTGATTGAGTTTGAATCACATCCAAATGTTAGTTTATTATCCCAATAAGGATGTTTTGACATTGTGCGTTGTGTTGGATAAACTCCAATTGTCGGAAAATATGATTGACTTAAAGAGTTAATCCACATTTTTTTTACTTCAAGAATTATTTTTTCATCTATTGATCTGATTTTATATTTGTAAGAATTTATTTCAAATTCCAAATTTTTACCTGAAAGCCAAGTTTTAAGTTTATCTTTGTTAATAACTAAATCACCATTTTCTGAACTACTTAGATGAATTGTTTTGTAAGGAAGGAGTAGTTTATTCGCTGATAAAAATTTAGTATTAACATTATCATCTACATTTATTGCAACAAATTCGTGTGTGAAACTTCCCTTCTCTACAAGTTCTGATATCTTGTTTATGTCTTTTTCTATATAAATTCCTTGATTTTTTAGGTTTTCTATTTCGTTTTTAGCACAATGATATATCTCTTTACTTATAATGAGTAGCTTTTTAACTTTCGGTATAAATAACTCAACTCCTAAACTACCAGTTTTTTTATCCGTTTGATCTTCTTGAATTAAAGGTCTTATTACAGGCGGATTGTAAGGAGATTCATAATCTTCTATTTTCAATCCTCTTAAAAATGAAGCACAAATTCTCATTTCTTTCAATCCCCAACCCCCTTCCATCACTATTCCTGTTTCATCAATAATTCTTCCTTCTGGATATTTAGGATTAAACATTCTATTAAAAATTTGGCTTTCTTTAAAATCTTCATCTTTGTTCTGTAGATTTTTAATAATATCATTTTCATTTACATTATCTCTAGTCAGTAATACTAATTTTATATTCTCTTTTTCATTTTCATCTTTTTCTTTCACTACCCATACATTTTCATTTTCCCACCCAAGCATATTGTCGTAAATTTTTACTTTAAGAAAATCATCTTTGTATTCATTATAATCATAATGAAATTCAATTGTAATTTTTAGTGGTTTTTCGCTTTCTGAATTTACAGATTGTTTATTTTCTATTTTTTTACTATAATCTTTAATCTTCTTCAACTCTTTTTTATTTGAGTGGCGGGCAGAATTTCTTAAAATATTCTCAATAATACCGTAAAATGCCTGACAGCCTGAAACTCCCATATAAATCGCAGCTTTAAATGGTTCAATTTCACTTTCTTCAAAAGTATTATCATCCTTCCTTTTAAGTTTTTTCAATTTGTAATAAACTTCACCATTTTGTATTTCATATTCGGAAGTTAGTTTATAGGTAGGTTCATTAGTATCTCCAGAGTCGAAAATTTTTATCTCAAAATCTATTCCACCTGCTCTTATTTTTTCAGATCGAAGAATATTATCCAGAAGTAAAAAAAGGCGGGAACAAGGGCAATTACTGTTATATTTAACTCCACCAAGGAATGGTCCTATTATGTCGTTTATAATATCAAGAGGAGCAGTCCAGAGAGGATCCATTGTTGGAATTGAAGCAATGAAATCCATCCTTTCTCTTAAATACCCTTGTAAGTTAGAAATCAGTTCTCTTTTTAGTTTATCCATTTTAGTAATTCCCTTGAATTCTTTTGATAGCAGTTTTTCAATCTCATTTTTTGATTACCCATATTTTATCTAATTCCTCCGGATTTGATAGGTAATTCAGCACATGACTCCCTATATTATGCGACATATTTCTTGCCATAATCGCGGCAACAGCAGAGCGTAGAGCATGTTGGCGCATTGTCAATTTGCCTTCCTCCACCCAATCATATATTCCATCACTCTTAGTAATGATTGATGCAAATGTATCAATCATATCCTCATCAACCTTAGTATCTTCCTTACCCCAGATAATTATTTCTGTATTTGTAGGTTCATATTTCTTAATTTTATCTCTATTGAGATATTTCTCCCTTATATGAGTAGGTTGTAAGTAATACCCTAACCAGTAAATATCTACTCCCGTTAACTTAATTATTTTATAAAAATTAACTGCGTTATTAATTAAATTCTTATAGAAATCTGGGTCTGGTTTCCACTCTTCCCATAATTCATCACTAGTTATATCTTTGAAAACTTTAAACTTATTACAAAGTTCCTCTGGTAATTCATTAAGGTAATTTTGTAATTTATCGTCCTTTAACTCTTCTTTCTCATTTTTTGCTTTTTTTTCTTCTGCTTTCTTGATAAAATCCATATTATCATAAAAATAGAAGCCCTTGTAATTTCCCTGGTTTTGAATATTTTTGATAATATTAGAATTTTGCTTATTTTCTTGGCAAGAATCTGTATTCTTTATAGGCAAATAAATTTCAACCTTCCGCAACCTTCCAGATTTCCAAAAGAAAAATTCTACTGGTTTATTTCCATTATCTTTAAATCTAAAGATAACATTAAATTTACGGGGGAATCCTTTCTCTTTGCCCAAGAGAAGATTAGTTAACGCACCACCTCTAATAATGTGTTTAATTATCGCTTTAAGGCAAGATGGGAGTTGGGGGGAGTCCTTAATTGCTGCACATGAACGTTTAGCCCAGTGCCCTTCTTTTTGGCTTTCAAACCATCCCAGCATTAGCACAAGTATAGGATCTTTTATTACACCATACTCAATTAAGGATATAAGACGACTTCGGGCAGCATAAAAATACTCATCACTTTCAGTATTTATAACAATATCTGCTCCTGGGTTGATACTAAATTGTGTAAGAGGATGTAGATTATTAAGCACAAATTTACGAAATCTGGTTAACTCTTCAACTTTATCCATAATTTAATTCCTTAATAATGTTTTATTAGTTTGATGTTTGACTTTTGCTTTAATAAAGCCATAAATTCTTAATCCTTGAGTGAACTCACACTTATTTTTATCGTTAGAGGTTAATTCATTTTCCAAATTCTCCTTTGTAAATAAATCATTTAAGGCAGTATCCTTTAACCACATTATATAGCTTTGGAATATCTCTTCTAAATTCAGCTCGTTTTTTGTCCACTCCCATGATTGCTCAAACTTTTTCTTAAGAAACTCCTTTTTGTCATACTCTAACCAATTTAATACCACCTCTGAATCTGTGCTTTGAGAATGTAAATTTCTATTCAATCCCTTCACCCGCATTGCTCTTGCAAAGCCATAGCACAATTTTATAAAATTAATCTGTGTCTTCTTAATCTTCGTGAAAGCGAAATTCCCATCTAAACATGCAAATGTACCGATTTCATCATTCAATATAAGTAAACCCCCTTCTTTTAGAAGTTCAATTGCTTTATTCAGAGCGTCTTTCCATCCAAATTGGTTTTCTCTACTAAATTGGTTAACGACATTAAAAAATGTTATTACATCATAGTTGCCAGGAACAAACTTTTCTTTTAAAAATCCTGATTCACTTTTATATAAATCAAAGTTACTGTCTGTACCTTCATTGTTTTTTTTTTATTTTTTTTTGCAGTAAATTTAACTGTTTTTCGTTTATGTCTACTCCAACTACTTTAAAATTTATCCCATTCTCAATTAATTTTTTACTTAATGGAACCTCTATCCGACCATTTCCTACTCCAATACTCAAAATTAAAAAGGTTTTTTTGCGATCCAATTTCTCAATTTGACATTTAAGAAAATTACATATTTCCTTCTCATATTTATCTGGTATCTTTATTAATTTTTCATATAACTCAGGGTTATCTATATGAGAAATTAAGGTAAATGGTTTTCTATTTTGTTTCATATTGTTCAAACTTTCCATTTTTAATTATAACTAACCTCATTTCAATATTTGCATTACTACCCTTAGTTTCAATTGGACCTGTAATTCCTTCATATCCTTTCAATTTTGCTATGTAATTTATTGCTTCCTCGTGAGTAGTAGATTGAGTCAGGGCTTTGGTCAAAATCTTTAAGGCATCATATCCAAAACTTGCTTCAATTAAACTGGGAGGAGAGCCAAGCTTCTCTTCACATTTATTGGCAAAATTTAATATATTCTCTGACTTTGTAATATAAAACGGAGGAAGTGTAAAGATTGTTCCTTCTGTTAAATCATTGGAAACTGAAGGTGCTGCAACAAAGCCCATATTACCTAAAATCTGACACTTCTTTTCCAGTCCCAGGGTATGAAAATCCTTATAAAACTGATTTATAAATGGGGGCATCATAAATACTATTAACAGATCAGGATTAAACGCTGATATTTTACTCATCTGATTTCTAAAATTTTTGTCTTTAGTAATATCTACAGTTTCTATGAGAAGATCTTTTGTAGAATATACCATTTCCCTAAGTTCTGGTAATAATTTGCTTTCTATTGCGAAGACATGTCCTGGAGTATTCATATTATATAGGCATGCAATTTTATTAGGCTGTTTATTTTTTATAATTTCCAGCATAGGAGGTACTTCAGATTTAGATGTGGGGAAAATTGTAAAGCTGCAATCACTCTTGTCACTCATAAGGGGATTCATAGTTAAGTTTATTTGAGGTAATTTTTTTCCTTGGATGAGGGGAATTATTGGTTCAATTACTGCATCCAAAAAGACTATTATCCCATCAACCTTATCTACTGTTAACAATTTCTGAGCAACAGATAATCCTGTTTTGCTTTCCCCCTTTGAATCTTCAAAGATAACATCGGTCTTTTTGTTTTCTTTATTAATTTCATCTTGGGCTACTAGTAATCCTACCTTTAAAGAATTACCTAAAAACGCCAGATTCCCTGTCAGAGGCAATATCGCCCCTATCTTTACAACCTCCTCTTCCTTCTTTCCACAACTACTTACTAGAACCAAACTGCTTATCAAAGCAATTAACATTACGATTGAAATGATTCTCTTTTTCATCTTAATTCTCCTTTTAATTTTGTTTTTTTATTATTTTTTAAACATCTCCAAAAAAGAACTGATTAAGTTCTTCTAAATTTTTTATATTTTCTGAGTTTTCTTCTCGCTCAATTACACCATTTTTCAAAAGACATATTCTATCAGAATATTTAACTGCAATATCTACATTTTGTTCAATTAACATAATACTAATTTTTTTTTCTTTTCTAATGAAGTCAATAATCTTATAGAGTTTTTTTAAATTCTGTGGAGATAATCCAGCAGAAGGTTCATCCAGAATCAAAAATTCAGGTTTTTGCATCATTACCATTGCGAGTGCCAATTGGTGCTGTTCACCACCACTTAAGTAAGATGCTTTCAGGTTAAATCTTTTATTATTGGTAGTTTTAAATAAATCAAAATCATTTTTTAATTCCTCCTTTCTTTTTTTTAGTTCTTTTTTTGATAATCCCATTCCAGCATAGTTCAAGTTTTCTTCTATAGTTAAATGAGGGAAAATCCTTCCGCCTTGCATAAAGAAATTCAATCCTTTGTTAACAATTTGGTTTGTTGGTAAACTATTTATCAATTCTCCATTAAAATATATTTCTCCGGAAGTATAAGGAATCATATTCATTATTGCTTTTGCAAGAGTTGATTTGCCGGCACCATTCTGGCCAACAATAGCAACTACCTCGTTTTCTTCTACAGTGAGATCAATTCCCTTAAGAATGGGATTTTCTTTTTTATATCCACCTGTTAAATTTTTTATTTTTAGCATAATTTATAATTAGGTTGCAGGTTTCAAGTTGCAGGTTACAATAATTTGTAAAACCGAATATGCAACTTGAATATTATTTTTTCCAATTATTTTCAACATATTCAATAAACTTATATATTTTTTTACTTAGTTCAGTATACTTACTAATCATTTCTTGTGTTTTTTCACACAAATTTTCATATAGATCATTGATAAATTTTAAATGAACAATCGTTTCATCACAACTGGCATGTGAAAAGACTAAAAATCTGATAAATTCTAATTTATATCTTTTTCTTCCATATCCCTCAACAATATTAGCAGTAATACTTTTTGACGATCTTCTAACCTGGCTTCCAGTTTCATACAATTCATATTTTGGTAATTCCAAGCTTAATTTGTGAACTTGAATAGCAAAGGAATATGAATCTTTATAAATATCTAAGTCTTTGTATGATTTCATTTCAGTCTCTCTTACTTATAATCCTTAATTAATTGTTTTCAGGTTATAAAATTTTTCATACATACATAAACCTTGCAACCTGTAACCTGCAACTTGCAACCTTTAATCTGCAACCTGCAACCTGCAACTTGTAACTTATACACCCTATACCCCCAAATATGTTCTCCGAACCTCATCATTACCTATAACATCATCTGGTGTTCCAAATGCAGTAATTTTTCCATGACTCATAAAACTGCAGAAATCAGCTAAATCAAGCACAACTTTCATATTATGTTCAATAAGAAAAACTGTCACATCTTTTTCTTCCACCATACTGCGAATAATTATCAATATTTGATTAATTATCTGTGGATTCACACCCGCGGTTGGTTCATCTAACAGAACCAAATCATAATTACCCATAAATAGACGCGCTAAACCTAATAAACGCTGCTGTCCATAAGAAAGGGATTTGGCAGGCTCATCCCTTTTTTCCCAGAAAGGATTATCTTCACCAAATAATTCCTTAAATATACTATTTGCCTTTTCAATTCGTTCCTGTTCAATAATTTTATTCTTCCTATTATAAATTATAGAAATAAAAGGAAATTCTCCAAAATCATCCGCATCTGCCAATAGCATATTATCCAATACACTCATATCATGAAAAATATGGTCATCCTGAAACATCCTTCCAATTCCAAGACGAGTGATTTTATATGGTAATAGACCGATAATAGACATTTGTTTATTTTCTGCTTGATATATAATATCACCTGAATCAGGACTCATAAATCCGGAAATAATATTAAAAAGTGTGGTTTTTCCTGCACCATTTCCACCTATCAAGGCTGTAATTTTCTCTCGAGGAATCTGTAAATCCAGATCATCAATGATAAAGAATCGTTCATTTTCTTCCTTACCGCGAACATCAATTATATTCCGAACAAAGCTTTTTTTTACAGAGTTAATTTGTAGAATATCTTCATTCATTGTAATTTATATTCTCCAGCTATACCCTGGGGTCTATAACGCATTAGAATTATTAATGCTAAACCATACACAATTTGTCTTAAATTAGCTGCGATACTACTTGGAAATCCAACAAAACGAAGAAGCTCAGGTAAAATAACCACAAAAATTGCACCTACAACAGGTCCTTTTATATTTCCAGTTCCTCCAATTAATACTGCAGCGAGTATAAATATTGCTTCATCTAAATTGAAACTGGTGGGATCAATATAAGTAACATAACTTGCATAAATAAACCCAGCAATACCAATAAAAGCACTTGATATTGCAAATGTTAATATTTTGTAATTTGTTACATTTCGTCCCAGAGATTTTACTGCAATCTCATCATCTCGTAACCCCTTCAATACTCTACCGAAAGGAGAATGTACTAATTTATAAAAAATAAATATAACAAAACCAGCTAAAATAGAACTCAATACTAAGAATGGAATTATGCCTGAAACTGGTATTATCCCAATAAGTTTTGGTGCAGGAATTCCAGGAATTCCATAAGGACCTCTTGTTACAGAAATCCAATTATATAAAACTGTAAATACAATTAATTGAAATCCTAAAGTAGCTAATATAAAATAGTCACCTTTTAATCTAAGAGATGGAAAAGCTATAATCAAGCTTAAAAGAGCGGTGAAAAACATTACAAAAAAGATTGTTGGGATCATAGGGAGTTTTAATATCATCAAAGCTAATACTCCAAGATATGCACCAAACCCATAAAATGCTGCTTGGGCTAATGAAATCAAATTAGCCATTCCCACTAAAAGATTAGTACTAACAGTCAATATAATATAAATATTAATGATTATGATTATATGGAAAATGTAGTTCATTTTAGCCTTTAGCCGATAGCCGTTAACTGATAGCCTTTTGCCTATAGCCTTTAGCGTTTTTTAGCATTGGTTAGATCTTCTTTTGTAATTTTTTTTATTAATGATCTTATCATCTTAATTACATATAAAGCTCTTTCTTCAAGTTTTTCAAAATCCTTTTCCTTTAAATACTGTAAATCCTTTGAAAGCAAAAGGAAATATCTTAATTCTTCACAAGAGCCCAAAGATATTTTAAGAAAATGAATAAATTCCTTTTCTCCTTTTGTATTCCCTTCAATGATATTTGCAGGAATTGAATAAGCAGCTCGTCTCATTTGAGAAATAATACCAAATCTTTCGCTATCGGGGAAATAAGTAGTAATTTTATAAATATCTAAAACTAATGAATGAGCAACCTTGAATAATTCATAATTTCTAATTTTTCTCATAATATATAGCCTTTTGCCTTCAACCTATAGCAATTAGCCAAAAGTGGATGTCTCTGTCCTGCTAATGGCAAATGGCTACTGGCTATTGGCTATCAAACCGCTCTTTTCTTTTCGCCTAATAATCCCTGAGGTCTTAAAAGCAAGAATAAGATCAATAAAATAAATGTAACTGCATCTTGCCAACGAGAAGAAAACACCCAGACTGTTAAAGACTGCAGAATTCCAATAATAAACCCTCCAAGAATTGGTGCTTCAAAACGTCCAACTCCACCTATAATCAGGGCTACAATAGCATTTAAAAGCATAGGCATTCCAACATAAGGGTCCATTCCCACATCAAAAGCAACTAATCCACTTCCTACCGCTGCAAATAATGCACTTAGCATAAATAACATCAATCTCATTCTATTAATATCCATACCAAATACTTTGCATAAAATACTATCATCTCGCATTGCACGGGTTTTGATTCCAAACTTAGTAAACTTTAAAAAGATTAGAAATATAAAGATTAAGACTAAGCTAACAATAAATTGAGCAAGTTGGCTATAGGTAATAATAATATTTCCAATTGATATTGACTTTGAAATGTTTGGATTCAAAATTTGAGTTTCATTTCCATAAAACATAGCTATTATATTAATCACAACAATCATTATGCCAATAGAACTAATCAAAACTACATTAAGAGAACTTCTTTTTTTATTTAGTGGACGATATACTAAAATCTCAATCAAAACGCTCAAAAGGATTGTTAACCCAATAGCAATAATAAAAGATATAATGAACGGAATATTTAAATTTATATAAAAAGATAGTAACATATAAGAAGAAAACATGTAGATTGACGCATAAGCAATATGAAAGATATGTGTAGTATTATATATTAGTGCATAACCCAATGCAACAATAGAATAAATAGAGCCAATAATTAATCCATTTACGAGCAACTGGAGTAACATATTAACTTTTATCTTCTAAAATAGCAATCAAACTAATCACATCAATTGGCTTTTTGAAAAAATGCCTTGCACCCAAGTTTAAGGCCTGTTCTGCATAACTAAACTCTCGATATGCACTCATAACAAAAGTAGAGATTTCAGGTTTATTCATTTTAATCCATTCAAGAATTTTTAATCCATCAATATTAGAATCGTCATTTTCATCAAGACGTATATCTATTAGTGCAATGTTAATTTCCTTTTTTAATTGTTCAATTGCGCTATCATAAGAATTAGATAGAAATACATCATACTTCTTCTTTAAAACAATCTCAAGAGATTTTAGGTACATTTTTTGATCATCAACTATAAGGATTTTTTTCTTTTCCATAATTTTGAACCCTAAATCACTTAATTAATTTTTATATAACAAAAATTATGCCAAGTTGTAATTTGTTTATAGTAAATGGTTTAATAAATATTGCTGTCAAGAAATAAGTATTTATTTCGGATTTATCCGAAAAAATTACGGATATAAATGTTGTTATTATATTTATAAAAAGATGCATAGATATAAAGCAAAAGAAAGTGTAATCATTGATAGTCAAGTTATTTTGATAAATTATATGAAGCTTACTTTTTGAATGTTTAAACCTTGCGAAGGTTCAAAACCTTCGCAAGGATGAGGAGTAAAATGGCTCCGCCAACTGGCGGAGGGATTTTCATCCTTCGTCCCGACTTAATCGGGACTTCGGAGAACAGGTGAACCCCCGTCCGCCAGCCCCGTTTACGGGATGCCGACAAGTCGGTGCTGGCGGATACAAGCACCTGCAAATGATTAAGTTCTTATGATATTTCGCACAAAATCTTTTCTTTTATGAACTTTCTACCTTGATATGATTTTAATTCTTTTTCCCTTTTAAAAGCTTCTTTCTTTGTTGAAAATTCTTCTGAATAAACTAAGTTCCAAGGGATATATTTTGCAGTCCAACCCTTAATTCCTTTATTGTGATAATATATCCTTTTATCTAAATTTAAGGTAAATCCAATATAAATTTTATCATATTTCTTTGAATATAAAACATAAGTAAAATATGAATAAATTAACCATAAATAAACCTTGCGAAGGTTTAAAACCTTCGCAAGGATGAGGAGTAAAATGGCTCCACAGGAGGGATTTGAACCCCCGACAAAGTGGTTACAAGTGCCCCAGAATTTCTCCTGGGCTTGGACTATCTCATCACCCGTTCCATCCCGATATTTATCAGGAGAAAGGTAGGGTGTTGGGCGCTTCCCCCGAAATCTGTTCGGAGTACGAGCCGAAGCTCTAGTCTCTGCACCTTCCCCGACATATAGTCAGGACTTGGCTCAGGATTACCATTCTTCACTTAAAGTGAAGGGCAGGCTTCCCTGAATTCACCCAATTTTTCAACCACGATTTCTCGTGGAAGCTGCAGTCCGGAGTGAACCTCACAGTGACAATTTGCACAAAGTAGAATACATTTATCAAGCTCTTCTTTTATTTTTTCCAGCTTCTAGTATAACCTTTATCCGATATCCCAAAATCTTTACAAGATGATTCCAAATGATGGAATTCAAGAGCTTGCAGGCATTTTTCATATCCACATAATTGACATTGTCCACCTTTATAATCAATTGACATTTGTCGGATTTTCTTTCTTCTTTTCTGGACAGCATCAATTAAATATTCACTTCTATCTCTGTAACTACGTTTATCACCAATCAGTTCATTTTCCTACAGCCACCTGCTCTACCGCTGAGCTACTGTGGAACCTAATTTAAATATCTTCTTTAAGTATTAAAATTTCCTGTCAAGAAAAAGTAAATTATTAAAAAATCTTATGCGATCAGTTGCTTTTTTTCTTCAGAAATTGTGCTTGTTTTTATCTTAAAGATTGGTTTGTTTTTATTTATTATTACATCTTTTGTAATATTACATTCGTTTACATCATTCATATCTGGTAATTGATACATAATATCAGTCATAATCGACTCCATAATTGCACGAAGTCCCCTTGCTCCAGATTCCCGTTTCATAGCAATTTCTGCGATTGCTTCCAAAGCATCATCATTAAATTTTAGGCTAACATTTTCCAAAGCAAATAACGCTTCATACTGTTTGCTCAAAGCATTTTTAGGTGTTGTAAGTATCTTTTTCAAAGCCTCTTTATTTAATTCTGATAATGTGGTTACAACAGGTAGTCGTCCAACTAATTCTGGAATTATGCCATATTTTAAAAGGTCTTGTGGTTCTACCTTTCTTAGTATCTCACTTTTTTTGTCTGAATATAAACCAATGAGTTCCGAACCAAATCCAATATTTTTCTTATTAATTCTTCTTTCAATAATCTTCTCAAGTCCATTGAAAGTACCACCAACAATAAATAGTATATTTTTTGTATCAATTTCAATAAACTCTTGATGTGGATGTTTTCTTCCACCTTTTGGTGGAACATTTACTATAGCGCCTTCTAAAATTTTTAGTAATGCCTGTTGTACACCTTCTCCTGAAACATCTCTTGTAATTGAAGGAGCTTCAGATTTTCGTGCAATCTTATCAATTTCATCAATATAAACTATTCC